>JBDTKD010000460.1:0-6658 GCA_039935515.1 Bradyrhizobium sp. | reverse complement strand
CTGCGGAACGGCAGGCCGACCCCCTGGAACAGGCCGAGCAGGTCGAATTCGCTGTCGGCGTTCATCTCTTCGAGAACGTCGTCGGCCGGAAAGTCATCGACGCGCAGAATGACGCCCTCGCATAGCGTGCGGAAGGTGGCCGGCAAGCGGTCGAAAATGTCATGCGCCATGGCTTCCATCTCGGCAAGCGACGGCGCTTTGGCTGCAATCCACATCCGGCCGATGCTAGCGCAATTTCGTGCTCAATGGCTTCATCCTTCGAGACGCATCGCTTCGCGATGCTCCTCAGGATAAGGTCTCAGCCCTCATGGTGAGGAGCGCGCGTTCGCGCGTCTCGAACCATGAGGCCGGTCCGTGGCCCTATCTTCGCCAGTTGACCTTGGCACGGCAATCGGAGACCGTAGGACGCACTCAGGCTTGAGCAGGCGCGACGATGCGGATCAGGACAGCGGCACTTTTGACGGCGTTGATCGGGGCACTTGTTCCGGCGGGACCGCGTGTTCACGCACAAACCGCGATCCCGGCGATGAAGATGGCGCAGACGTCGCCGCCTCCCGTCAGGGAAGCGCGGGCGCGGCGGCCGTTGCGGCGCATCTACATCTATCCGCGTGTGGAACCCGACGAGGTCTATCCGCGCTACAATCCCGGCCCGAACGCGGTGCGCGATTGCTCAGTGGCGTATGTGCAGGAGTTCCGGCCGAGCGGCACCGTGATCACGCCCCATATGAGCTGCTTCTGGCGCCGCGGCTGAATGCGTCCGGGTGCGTCGTCTCAATCCCAATTCTTGAATTTCCAGGGTTTGAGTTTCCATGGCGTCAGCGTCTCCAGCCGCCATTGCACCCAGCGATCTGGCGGCCAATGGCTGAGACGGGAGGTTTCCTTGATCTCGAATTCGACCACGCGCGGGGCATAGCGGCGGCGGTTCTGATGCGTCGCCTCACTGATCATGTCGACGAATTCGGACTTGTCGGCCATGGCGCGCTCCCGGCGAAATGGCTCGCCCGAGCCGCAGTCTGCGCCCGGTCCGTTAACAGCCCATTGCCGGAATCCGTCCACGTTGAAACAAGCCGGCGTCAGCGCCACTCGCGGACGTCGACGAAGTGCCCGGCGATCGCGGCCGCCGCGGCCATCGCCGGCGAGACCAGATGGGTGCGGCCCTTGAAGCCCTGACGGCCCTCGAAATTGCGGTTTGAGGTCGAGGCGCAGCGCTCTTGCGGCTTGAGCTTGTCGGGATTCATGGCGAGGCACATCGAGCAGCCCGGCTCGCGCCATTCGAACCCGGCCTGGATGAAGATCTTGTCGAGGCCTTCGGCTTCCGCCTGCTCCTTCACAAGGCCGGAGCCCGGCACGACCATGGCGTTGACATGACCGTGGACGGTCTTGCCCTCCGCGATCTTCGCCGCCGCGCGCAGATCCTCGATGCGGCCATTGGTGCAGGAGCCGATGAAGATGCGGTCGAGCTGGATGTCGGTGATCTTGGTGCCGGCGCTGAGCCCCATGTATTTCAGCGCGCGATGCTTGGAGAGCCGCTTGGCCTCGTCTTCGATCTGGTCCGGATCGGGCACCAAGCCCGTGATCGATACCACGTCCTCGGGCGAGGTGCCCCAGGTCACGATCGGCGGCAGTTTTGCCGCGTCGAGCCTGATCTCGTGGTCGAAATGCGCGTCCGCGTCGGAGCGCAACGTATCCCAGTAGCGCATCGCGGCATCCCAGGCCTCGCCCTTCGGCGACTTCGGACGGCCCTTCAGGAAATCGAACGCTTTTTCATCGGGCGCGACCAGGCCGGCGCGGGCGCCGCCCTCGATCGACATGTTGCAGACCGTCATGCGGCCTTCCATGGACAGAGCGCGGATCGCATCGCCGGCATATTCCAGCACATAGCCGGTGCCGCCGGCGGTGCCGATCTCGCCGATGATGGCGAGGATGATGTCCTTGCCGGTGACGCCCTCCGGCAATTTGCCGTCGACCACGGCGCGCATGTTCCTGGCCTTCTTCTGGATCAGGGTTTGCGTCGCCAGAACATGCTCGACCTCGGAGGTGCCGATGCCGTGCGCCAGCGCGCCGAATGCGCCATGGGTGGAGGTATGGCTGTCGCCGCAGACGATCGTGGTCCCGGGCAGCGTAAAACCCTGCTCGGGGCCGATGACGTGCACGATGCCCTGGCGCTTGTCGAACTCGTTGTAATATTCGATGCCGAATTCTTTCGCGTTCTGCGCCATCACCCGCATCTGCTCGATGCTCTCCGGGTCCGGATTGGGTTTCGACCGGTCGGTGGTGGGGATGTTGTGGTCGACCACGGCCAGCGTCTTTTCCGGCGCGCGAACCTTGCGCCCGGTGGCGCGCAGGCCCGCGAACGCCTGCGGCGAGGTCACCTCGTGAACCAGATGGCGATCGATATAGAGCAGGCAGGTGCCGTCATCGGCCTCGTGGACCAGATGATCGTTCCAGATTTTGTCGTACAGCGTGGTCGGTTTTTTGTCGGACATGATGTGGCCTTGAATCGGAATTCAGATCGGGAAAGCGAACGGCGTGCGGCCCAAGGCGGCACGCCGGGCGTCAGGCCGCGAGCGCGGACGTCGTCAGGCGGCCGAAGAAGCGCCAGGGCAAACGGCTGCGGTCGTCGAGAACGACGCGCCACGCGACAGGCTGGCGATCCGGAAACATGCGCGCCTTATAGCACGTCAGCAATGCAAGCGCGACATGCGTTTGCATTTACCGCCACCGTCGCTCGCAATGACGGCTCTTACGAAAAAGCGCGGGACGAACCCGCGCTCTTACGCCGAAATAATGGCGCGCCCCTACTCGCCAACGGCGGCGGCGCGCTCGGTCCTCTCGACGATGCGGGCCGACTTGCCGCGCAGGTTGCGCAGGTAATAGAGCTTGGCGCGGCGGACCTTGCCGCGGCGCACCACCTTGATCGAGTCGATCATCGGCGACATCACCGGGAACACGCGTTCCACGCCTTCGCCATAGGAAATCTTCCGCACGGTGAAGCTCTCGTTGAGGCCGCCGCCGGTGCGGCCGATGCAGACGCCTTCATAGGCCTGCACGCGGGTACGGTCGCCTTCGACCACCTTGACGTTGACGATCAGGGTATCGCCGGGAGCGAAGTCCGGGATTTGCCGGACGGCCGCCAATTTTTCGAATTGCTCTTTTTCGAGCTCTTGAATGAGGTTCATCGCGAAAATCTCCATTGGCGGCGCGCCCCAGCCTGTCGGGCGCGGCTGCGCGAACGTCCATCTATCCTGCCATTGCGCGGATTTGGCGCTGCTATACGGCAAAGGCCCGCCGTTGTCACCCGTCCGTCGTGTTTTTTGGGCGATTTTGGCCGGCGTGCGCGACCCAGAGGTCGGGCCGCCGCGCGCGGGTCAGGGCTTCGGCCTCGGCCCGCCGCCAGGCCGCGACCCTGGCGTGATCGCCGGACAGCAGTAGCTCCGGAATGGGCTCGCCCTCGAAGATCTGCGGACGGGTATATTGCGGATATTCCAGCAGGCCGTCGGAAAAGCTCTCATCGGCACCGGAACTTGATTTGCCCATCACGCCGGGCAGCAGCCGGACACAGGCGTCGATCAACGTCATGGCGGCGATTTCGCCGCCGGACAGCACGTAATCGCCGATCGAAACCTCCTCGAGCCGGCGCGCCCCGATGACCCGCTGGTCGACGCCCTCGAACCGGCCGCAGACGATCAGCGGACCGGGGCCGGCGGCGAGCGCTGCGACCGTCGCCTGGGTCAATGGCCGACCCCGCGGACTCATCAGCAGGCGAGGCCGATCCTCGGAACTGTCCACCGCGTCGATCGCCGCCGCCAGCACATCGGCCCGCAGCACCATCCCGGGGCCCCCGCCGGCCGGCGTGTCGTCGACGCTGCGGTGGCGGTCGGTGGCCGAGGCCCGGATATCCCGGGCGTCCAGCGTCCACAGTCCCGCGGCCAGCGCCCTGCCCGCCAGGCTCACGCCGAGTGGACCCGGGAACATCTCGGGGAACAGGGTCAGGACGGTCGCGCGCCAGGGTATCGCGGTCATGGCTTTGCATGGCGCCTCGGGCCGCAGAAATCAAATTTCTCGACGGTAGTTGACAAGGAAACCAATTATGATAGTTTCCTAGTCAACCAAAGAGTACCCCTATGCCCGATCCCATCCATGTCAGCGGCCTGCAGGACCATCTCGGCTACTGGCTGCGCTACGTCTCCAACCAGGTTTCGCACGCCTTCAGCCTCAAGGTCGCGGCCCGCGAGGTGACGGTGGCGGAATGGGTGGTGCTGCGCGAACTCTATGAGCAGGACGCGATGGTACCGAGTGCGCTTGCCGAGCGGCTCGGCATGACCCGCGGCGCGATCTCGAAGCTCGCCGATCGGCTGGCCGCCAAGGCGCTGCTGACCCGGGTGCCGGGCAAGACCGACCGCCGCTACCAGGATCTCGCCCTTACCACCGCCGGGCGCGCTTTGGTGCCGGAATTGTCCGATCTGGCGGACCAGAACGATGCGGAATTCTTCGGTCGCCTGCTGCCTGAGGACCGCGCGGCCATCCGCCGCCTGATGATGGACATCGTGCGCCAGCTCGGACTGCGCACGACGCCAGTCGATTAGCCCATGGATTTTTGTCAACTAAGCGGGAGAAATGCGATGCAAGCAGATATCGTCAAGGTCATGCAGGAATGCACGGACGACTCGGACCAGGAACGGATCGATTTTCCCGGCGTGGTGCGGAAGCTGATGCAGGCCGGCGTCGAGCGCTACCACGCCGACCTGTTGCGGGGCGAGAAGATCTACTATTTGCCGTCGGGTGAATCGCATCGCACGCCGGCGGCCCCGGTCGATGCGACGCCGGCGGCCGCGTTCTCCGCCGATGGCGTTGCCGCGGCGGTCAAGGCCATCCAGCAGCAGAAAATTCAATACCGCGAATTCTGCGAACGCATCGCGCAAGCCGGCTGTGTCGCCTACATGGTCTCGCTCGCCGGCCGCCGCGCGGTGTATTACGGCCGAACCGGCGACAGCTATGTCGAGCTGTTCCCGAAGGCGGCGTGATCAGAGGCCGCCGTCGGCGGGGTCGTCACCGTCGATCTCGGCGGGCAGTTCAATGGTCACCCGTCCACCCGCCAGATCGACCGATGGCACCACGGCGTTGGTGAAGGACAGCAGGAGGGTCGTGCCATGGGTCGGCGCAATCTCGATGATGTCGCCGGCGCCGAAATTGTGGATCGCAATGACCCGGCCGAGCGGATCGCCGGCGCCATTGACCGCGGCGAGTCCGATCAGGTCGGCATGGTAATACTCGTCAGCGGCGGTGGCCGGCAGCCTTTCGCGCGCGATGTAGAGTTCGACGCCGTTGAGGCGTTCGGCCTCGTCGCGGCTGGCAACGCCTTTCAAGGTCGCGATCAAGTGCCCCTTCGCCACGCGGGCATCCGTCACCTCGAACTGTCGGGCGCCGTCCTTGCTGGCGAGCGGGCCATAGCGTTTCACGGCCAGCGGGTCTTCGGTAAAGGTCCACAGCTTGACCTCACCGCGCACGCCATGCGCGGCGCCGATTCGGGCGACGCAGATTCGCGACGGCATCAGTGCGCCTCATCCTTCGAGACGCGCGCAAGGGCGCGCTCCTCTGGATGAGGGGATAACTCCTCATGCTGAGGAGCACGGCGAGCGCCGTGCATCTCGAAGCATGGCCCCGGATTGATGCGCAAGCCTTACGCCGTCTTGGCGGCGGTTTCGGCGTTGGCCTTGCGCACCTTGCGCGGCACCGCCTTTTCCGGATTGTTGCGCGCGGCACGCTTGGCGACGCCGGCCGCATCGAGGAAGCGCGACACCCGATCCGACGGCTGCGCGCCCTTGGCGAGCCACGCCTTGACCTTGTCCATGTCGAGCTTCAGCCGCGCTTCGTTGTCCTTCGGCAGCAGCGGATTGAAATGACCGAGACGCTCGATGAAGCGGCCATCGCGCGGAAAGCGCGAGTCGGCGACGACGACGTGATAGACCGGACGCTTCTTGGTGCCGGCGCGGGCGAGACGAATAACGACTGACATTTGGTGCTCCTGAGGATGATTTTACGGTTCGTCATTCTGGGGCGCGCAGCGAAGCGGAGCGAACCCGGAATCCATAACCACGATCGGGAGTATGGATTCCGGGCTCGCGCCAACCAAGTCGGCTGTTGCCGACTTGGACAATCGTATTTGCTGAACTCGGGTAAACCCGAGTTCAGTCGGCGCGCCCCGGAATGACGAGGAGAGAGACAGGCTGGTTCTCATTTCTTCTTCCCCAATCCGGGGAAGCCGCCGAGGCCGGGCAGGGTCGGCTTGCCGCTCAGCCCGGTCAGTCCCGGCAGGTTCGGCAGTCCGCCACGCAGGCCGACCGGAAGATCCTTCGGCAGCGCGGGCATGCCGCCCGGCGCCGCTCCGCCCGGCAGTTTCTCCGCCAGCGCCTTGATCTGTTCCGGCGACGGCATGCCGCCGCCAAAGCCCATCGCCTGGGCGATGCCGGCCATCGGGCCGCGCTTGCCCGAGCCCATGGCCTTCATCATGTCGGCCATGTTCCGGTGCATCTTGAGCAGCTTGTTGACTTCTTCGACCTTCAGGCCCGCGCCCGCAGCGATGCGCTTCTTGCGGCTGGCTTTGAGAATGTCGGGATTCTTGCGCTCATCGCGCGTCATGGAATCGATCACGGCCATT
>JBDTKD010000459.1:0-2881 GCA_039935515.1 Bradyrhizobium sp. | reverse complement strand
ATGGCGATCGTGCTGCAGTCGCTGTGCACGCGGCTAGGGGTCGGCGCCGGGCGCGATCTCGCCCAGGCCAGCCGCGATTCCTTTCCGCGCCTCGTCTCGTGGCCGCTGTGGCTGTCGGCGGAGATCGCCATCACCGCCACTGATCTCGCCGAAGTGATCGGCACCGCGATCGGCCTCAATCTGCTGTTTCACATTCCGCTGCAGATCGGCGTGATTATCACGGCCGCGGACGTGTTTTTGATTCTCGCGCTGCAGGCATTCGGGTTTCGCTGGATCGAGGCATTCGTGGTGGCGATGCTGGGGGTGATCGCGGCCTGTTTCGCGGTGCAGATCGCCATGGCCGATCCGGACTGGGGCGCGGTGCTGCGCGGCTTCGCGCCGACCACCGATATCCTCGCCAATCACCAGATGCTGTACCTCGCGCTCGGAATTCTCGGCGCGACGGTCATGCCGCATAATCTCTATCTGCATTCCGGGCTGGTGCAGACCCGCGGCTATGGCGAGAGCGTCGCGGAAAAGCGCGAGGCGATCACGCTGGCGACCATCGATTCCACCATCGCGCTGTGCCTCGCGCTGGTCATCAACGCCTCGATTTTGATTCTCGCGGCGGCGACGTTTCATCGCGCCGGCAGGATCGACGTCGCCGAACTCGATCAGGCCCACGCCTTCCTGGCGCCGCTGCTCGGCTCGACATTGGCGCCGACGCTGTTTGCGATCGCGCTGTTGTGCTGCGGGCTGAATTCGACCATCACCGCGACGCTGGCCGGCCAGATCGTGATGGAGGGTTTTCTCAATCTGCGCATCGCGCCGTGGCTGCGGCGAATGGTGACGCGGCTGATCGCGATCGTGCCGGCGGTGGTGGTGACGATCTGGGCCGGCGAGAAGGCTACCGGCCAGCTATTGATTTTCAGCCAGGTGGTGCTCAGCCTTCAACTGCCGTTCGCGGTGGTGCCGCTGGTAATGTTCACCGCCAGCCGCGCCAAGATGGGCCCATTCGTCGCGCCGCGCTGGCTGACCGTACTTGCCGCACTCACCGCGGCGATCATCATCGCCCTCAACATCAAGCTGGTGTGGGATTTTGTCGGCGGATGATGTCGCCACATCTTCCGCTGTCATCGCCCGGCTTGACCGGGCGACCCAGTAGTCCCGGGCGTCAGCGATTGACGGAGAAGCCGCGGCGTACTGGGTCCCCCCGCTTTCGCGGGGGATGACGGGCGAGCGCGGGGGGATGACGGCGGCGCCGGAGGAACGCTAGTCCTGCGGTTCCGAGGGCACTTCGCCGGTCGCATCGGTGCGCAGCCAGCCCGAGGGGGCGAGGCGCTGCTGCGGCAGGAAGCGGCCCTTGTAATCCATCTTCTTCGAACCTTCGATCCAGTAGCCGAGATAGACATACGGCAACCCCTGCCGCCGGGCGCGCGCGATGTGGTCGAGAATCATGAAGGTGCCGAGCGAGCGGCTTTGCTCCGACGGCTCGAAGAACGAATACACCATCGACAATCCGTCGCTGAGCACGTCGGTGAGCGCCACCGCGAGCAGATCGGTGCCGCGGCCGGTGATGCCGCTGTCGAGGTTGCGGCGCCGGTACTCGATGATGCGGGTCTCGACGTGGCTGTCCTCGACCATCATCGCATAATCGAGCACCGTCATGTCGGCCATGCCGCCATGGCGATGGCGCTGGTCGAGATAGCCGCGGAACACCGAATATTGCTCCGAGGTCGGCACCGCACTGCGTTGTTCGCCGATGATGTCGGCGTTGCGGGCGAGGATCTTGCGGAGATTGCGCGAGGGCCGGAATTCGTTGGCGACCACGCGAACCGAGACGCAGGCGCGGCACTGATCGCAGGCCGGCCGGTAGGCGATCGACTGGCTGCGCCGGAACCCGCCATGGGTGAGGAGGTCGTTGAGGTCGCCGGCCTTGTCGCCGACAAGATGGGTGAACACCTTGCGCTCATGCCGGCCCGGCAGATAGGGGCAGGGCGACGGCGCAGTCAGGTAGAATTGCGGCGTATCACGCGAATGCTGGGTCACGGGATGTCGTCAGGCCTCCGAAGCAGCAGGCGGGAGCATCGCGCCGCGGAGGCCTATGGTCAATCGGTTTGGCCCAAGTGTGGCCGAACTCAGTAGGTTCGCGCCGGCTGCGCCACGGTACGCACCGAACTGTTAATAATTATGGTTCCCAGGATGATGTCGTGCAGCAGGCGGCGCCGGCCGTTGAACAGCCCGACCAGCAGAATGAGCGGGGTGAGAAACGAGACCGACATCCAGAACACGACGGCATGCATGGCCCCGAGCACAAAATAGCCGGGGGCGCCGTACCAGGTTCGCATCTCCAGATCCATCACGCGCATGCCGACGGTAGCCGAATGCGGCCCGCCAAGCGAAGCGCCGTAATAGACCAGGGCCCAGACCACCGATGCCGGCGAGACCAGCCAGAACAGCGCCCAGCCGAGCCCGAGTGTTACCACGCCAAACACGGCGATGAACAGGCAGGCCAGGATCACCGGAATCGAAAGCACCACGAGATCGATCAGGAACGCGAAAGCCCGCCGCGTCAGCACGCCGCGAAACAAGTCCGGCTGCGTCCAGGGATCGAACGCATGCGGCCGCACGCCGCCGTCATTGCGCCAGCCGCTGCCTGCATTACCCGAACCGCTGTAAGCCATGATCAGTCCTTCCGACCCTGCATTCCCGCCGCGAGACATGGGAACGGTTTCGGCGACTTGCAAGGGCGGCCCATCGTCACCGCGAACGCCCGCGAAGATTCCATGGGGAGTGGATAGCGACCAAGTCTGGAGCCAGACTGAGGTTTGCTGAAACCACTCAACCTGGAGACGACGATGTTGCTCGATCATCCTTCCGACGGACTGACCGCTATCCGGAC
>JBDTKD010000458.1:0-6877 GCA_039935515.1 Bradyrhizobium sp. | reverse complement strand
GGTCCGGCCTGAGTTGCGCGGATGGCAAAAGCTGTCGCTTCAGCCGCCATTGCGAGGAGCGCAAGCGCCCGTTGGCCCGCCATGACCGGTCTTTGACTGAAGATGGATGCCCGGCACGACCCCGCGCGGTTTTCGTCGAACGGTTACTTCTTTCTCTTCTTGGCTGTCTTCTTTGCTTTCTTTGCCTTCTTCGCTTTCTTGGCCATGTTCCCCTCCGTGGTCCCTAAAGTTGGGTCAATGCAGGTCGACACTCGACATGCATAAATTTAGAATACACCACAATTGCAAATTTGATACGGCAAGATCGAAAGAGGGTAAACGACCGTCGTTGAGCTCGCGTGATGCGCGGTCCTCATTTAGAGGCAAGGCGGACCTGGTGGCGTTGTCGCTGAACGCCGTTGTCGAACGATGACCGAACATGCCAACCACCATCACGAACGCCTGGGTTCTCCTGGCTAAAGCGCTTTCCGGTTCACTCGAATCCTTGTTGTTTCTCCCGAGGCCTCGTGGTTCGAGACGCCGCGCAAGGCGCGGCGCCTCACCATGAGGGTCTAAAAATGAGTCCTCGTCCTGAGGAGCATCGCGAAGCGATGCGTCTCGAAGGATGAAGCCATTGATGTCGAAAATGCGCTGGCTAGCAGCGAACCACAGTCACGGTTTGGTCTTTGCCGTCAGCCCCGGGAACCGTTACGATCTGCGCGGGGCAACCGGGCGTATAGGACACCGGTGGAGCAAGCGGGGCAGGGGGGCTGCCAAAAAAGCCGGGCGGATATCGGTGGGCCCAATCCCAGGGGACATCGTATTTGTAGGTGTAATTGATATCGCCCGATACCGGGCCGGATACCGGTGGCGCGATCCCTTCACCGGGTTCGCTATCCCAGAAGAAGCCTCCCGTTGCCGGAAAGAAATTCCCTTCGTTGCGTCTGTGGAGATGATTCGGCAATCGAGCGACCGATGGACGGACCGTCGAATGCGTAGAAGCGGAAACGACGCCATGGGCTGCCCGCGGGCCGCCGAACGCGTGGCTCGTGGCCATCGTTGCACCGAGCGACAATATGAGGACCGCATACGCTTTATACATCATGGCACGCCTACCGGTTTCGCAACATCCGAACCCATACTAGGTCGTCTTTCGCGCCCACCAACGCTTTAGTTAATAGTTGGTTAAGGCTTAATCTTAATCGCGGCGGGCCGGTCGCCGCCCCGCCCGGCATTGTTCGCGGAGGGCGTCGAGCGCCGGCGCGCGGCCCATCCTGCCGGATTTCCAGTTTCCTGGCTGATGTTGCCGAAACGCGACAGTCGCCATTCGCCGGCGTGGTACCCTTGGCACTGCTCTAACCGAACGGATCGTGCGATTCTCGGGGTTCGTGCCGGTCGGTTCGCGGGGGACCACGGAATGAATCAGCCCTTCTGGCCGCTGACTTGTTTCTTCACGCTGGTGACGTTCGTCGCGCTTTCGAGCGATGCGAGCGCGCTGTCCCGCCACAAGCCAGTTCACCACGCCAGCAAGGCAGAGGCGGCGAAACAGCACCTGCATCCGCGTAAAACCGTGCTCAAGAGCGACAAGCGCGAGCGAGGCAAGCGTGGCGCGCATGTCGCGGCGGCGCGGCGCAAGGTGGCACCGCCCGCCAGGATGCCTGCCCAGGAGACAACGACCCCTCCGCTGTCGGGTGACCTCCTGGCGGTGAGGCAGGCGGTCGATCTGGTGCGCGGCGGCAAGAGCCGCGAAGCGACCGTCGCAGAAAAGGCGATCGGCGATCCCACGGCTCAGAAGCTCGTCGAGTGGTACATCCTGCGACACCAGGATTCGGAAGCCAATTTCAGCAGATATGCGGCGTTCCTCGCCGATAACCAGGACTGGCCGAGCGCAGGGCTGATGCTCCGGCGGGCGGAAGCACGGTTGTGGCAGGAGCGCAGCGACGCCACCACGGTTCACAATTTTACCCACGATCGGCCCGCCAGTGCCATGGGTCGCTTTGCGCTCGCGCGGGTCCTTCTTGCCGAAGGAAATCTCGACGGCGCCGGACGTCAGGTTCGGGAGGCGTGGCGGTCGGCGGAATTGTCGGAGCGCAATGAGGCCGAAGCGTTCGAGCTGTTCCAGCATCTGCTCACCCCCGAGGACCATCGGGCGCGCATGGACAAGCGTATCGGGGCCAGGGATTTCTCGGGAGCGCTGCGCGCTGCGCATCACCTTGGCAGCGACGATCTTTCGATTGTGAAGGCCTGCGCCGCGGTTGCAGGGAATGCGACCAAGGCGCTCGAACTGCTCGACGCGGTTGCGACCGAGGCCCGCCATGACCTCGGCTATACCCTGTGTCGTATTGACTGGACGTTGCGTCACGATCGGGTTGCCGAGGCAACCCGGCTAATGCTGGGCGCATCGCCAGCAACAATGGCGCTTCAAGATACCGACGAGTGGTGGCGCGCGCGCCGCGTTCTCGTGCGCAGGCTGATTGATGGGGGCGAGTTCCGAACAGCCTACCAGGTCGCGCGTGACGCCGCCCTGCCGGCAAACGAAAACTATCGGGCCGAATTCCATTTCCTGACTGGCTGGGTCGCGTTGCGGTACCTTCACGATCCCGAGACGGCGCGGGCGCATTTCGCGCATATCGACGACGGTTCGGTCAATCCGATCGTGCTGGCTCGGGCAAACTACTGGCGAGGCCGTGCCGCCGAGGCCATCGGCGACAAGGCCGGGATGTCGGCCAGTTATGAAAGGGCCGCCCGATACACCACCGCCTATTACGGCCAGCTCGCGCGCGCGAAGCTCGGCTTTGACAAGGGTGAACTGCGAACACCGCAGCCGGCCGATCCGGTCCCCGCTCCGGCCCATTCAAACGAGCTCATCCACGCCGCTGACATGCTCTACGCCGTTGGCGAGCGCGACCTCGTATTGAATTTTGTGACCGACCTCGCGGAGCAGAGCGTGGACGCCGCGGCACTGGCCGAGCTTGCCGAGCTGGCCGGGCGCCGCAACGATGCCTGCGCCATGCTGCAGATCGGAAAGCTCGCCCTCAGCCGTGGATTGGCGCTGGATCTTTACGCTTTTCCCACCATCGGGGTTCCGCAGCACAGCCCGATCGGTCCTGCAATCGACCGCAGCGTGATCTATTCGGTAGCACGCACCGAAAGTGCATTCGACCAGCGCGACCGCTCGCCGGCAAACGCGGTCGGCCTGATGCAGGTAACCCCGGAAGCCGGGCGCGACACCGCGAAAAGGTTCGGCGTCGCCTATGATTGGGAGCGGATGGTCTCTGATCCCGTCTACAACGCACAGATGGGCGCGGCCGAGCTCAGCGCGCTGTTGCGGGAGTATCACGGCTCTCACATCCTGACTTTCGCCGCCTATAACGCCGGCCGCGGCCGTGTTCAGCAATGGGTGAAGCAATATGGCGATCCTCGCGCCGCCAACGTGGATGCGGTTGATTGGGTGGAACGCATTCCGTTTGCCGAAACGCGCAACTATGTCCAGCGCGTCATGGAGAACTTGCAGGTCTATCGTGTCCGATTTGGCCCGAGCGCCCCGGTAATGCCGGAGTTCGATGCGCACCACGCCGCGCCCGAGGTAAATTCGGCCTCCAACCTGTCGACGCCGACATCGGTCTCCGAGCGGTAGAAAATGCCCGCTGGGGATCGGCACTGCCTTGATCCTCGCCAGCACCGGGTCTGTGCTGGCGGTCCGGTAGGCCGAATGCCCATCTCATGAATGTCGATGGCCGGCATTTTTGCGCGGCGGTCTGGCCTTCCTCTTGTTCGTTTCCGTCGGTATCATGACGAGGCGGCCATATCGAACCCCGCGCTCCGCAATGATGTGGTCGGCAAAATGCTGTACCTCGGCGCCGCTTCCTTTCAGCACCGTCACCTCCATGCAATTGTCATCGTCGAGGTGAACGTGAAGCGTCGCCACCGAGAGATCATGATGTCCGTGATAGTTCTCCACCAGGCGTCGCGATAAATCGCGTTCGGCGTGGTCGTAGACATAGACCAGCGCGCCGACGCAGTCGGCGGATTTGCCCATCTTCTGTGTGGCCTGCTGCATGCCGGCGCGGGTGAAGTCACGGATTGCCTCCGATCGGCCCTGGTAACCCTGCTCGACGATCATCTGGTCGAGTTCATCCATCAAATCGTCGTCGAGCGTGATTGTAATGCGCTGCATTTTCTTGCCTTTCGTGACCTAGTATGATGAATATCGATTTACTTCATACTGAGCGGCCAGTATGGCTTCACCATTCGATGAACGCACGATACGTATATGCCTGGACCGCGATTGTGAACCTGGCTTCGACCAACGCGGATTGATGCCTGGCGTTTCGCCTCTGTCGATGCGGTGCGGTGGGGTCGTGGCGTGGCGAAGGGTTCGCGTAGGCTGGCTTTGATTGCGTTCTTGGTGCCGGTGCTCGAGCCGTCGGCGTCGGCCCAACCGCAATCCACCGTGGTGGCCGCGGCTCCAGCCCTCGCCGAGCCCGGCGATTCCTCGGCAGATCCCGCGGCGCTGCCTGCGGTTACGGTGCAGGCGCCGCACCGGTCGGTAAAGCCGACGCCGCCGCTCAACCGCCGCCCCCGCCGCCTGGCGTCTTCGCAGCCCCGGCCCAATTCAATTCGCTCGACGCAGCCGGCCGCGACGTCGTCGGGTGCTCCCAATGTGGCCAGCGGGCCTGTCGGGCAGCCGAATATGGCGAGCCAGATGACGGTGACAGGTGAAGAACTCAACGAACGGCCGGTCACCCGGCCCGGGGAAATACTCGAGGCGGTCCCCGGCCTGATCGTGACCCAACACAGCGGTGAGGGCAAAGCCAACCAGTATTTCTTGCGCGGCTACAACCTCGATCACGGTACCGACATGGCGATCTGGGTCGATGATGTCCCGATCAATATGCGCACCCATGCGCATGGGCAGGGATATGCGGATCTGAACTGGCTGATGCCTGAAACGGTCAACTCGCTCGAGATTCGCAAGGGGCCGTATTTTGCCGACGAAGGCGACTTCGCGTCGGCCGGCAATCTGCACCTCAGTCTGATCGACAGCGTCAACAGGAACATCGCCGAAATGACCGTCGGCGGCTTCGGCTATCAACGGATCTTCGGCATGGGTTCGGTCAAACTCGGCGACGGCACGCTGCTCTATGCCGGCGAGACCAGCGCGTATAATGGACCGTGGGTCAATCCCGACGACATGCGCAAGATCAACGGTCTGCTGCGCTACACGGAGGGCACGGCGTCGGACGGAATCTCGATCACCGGAATGGCCTACTCCAACAAGTGGAATTCAACCGACCAGATCCCGCAACGCGCCATCGGTTTGGGCCAGATCGGCCTTTACGGCGAGGAGGATCCGACCGACGGCGGCAACACCGACCGCTTTGCGCTCTCGGCGCGCGCGGCCGGAACCGACGATGCCGGATCATGGAAGGCCAATGCCTATGTCGTCAAAAGCGACCTCGATCTGTTCAACGACTTCACCTACTTCCTGACCAATCCGATCCAGGGCGACCAGTTCCATCAGCATGACAGCCGCGTGATGAGCGGCGGGAGCGCGTCGCGGATGCTCAACGGATCGTTCGCCGGGCGGCCGGTGGAAACCACCTTCGGCCTGCAGATCCGATACGACGCCATCGACCTCGGTTTGACCGACACCTATCAGCGTTCCTTCCTGTCGAACGTCCGCAGTGACAAAGTGGGGGAAGCGAGCGTTGCGGTCTATGCCAGCAGCACCGTTCACTGGACCGACTGGTTGAGGACCACCCTGGGCTGGCGCGGTGACTACTATGCCGCGAGGGTCGATTCCCTGTTCGATGCCAATAACTCCGGCAACGTGAATGCTGCGATCGGCAGCCCCAAATTCACCGCGGTCGTCGGTCCCTTCAACAAGACCGAACTTTTCTTCGGAGCAGGTTACGGCATGCACAGTAACGATGCGCGCGGAGCGACGATCACGGAGGATCCGGTCGACAGGATCCAGAACCCGACCGCAGCGTCGTCCCCAATTGGCGCATCGCCGTTACTGGTGCAGACCAAGGGCGCGGAGGTCGGCGCACGCAGCAAGATCGTTCCGGGACTCGATTCCTCGCTCAGCGTTTTCATCCTCGACCAGGCATCCGAGATCGTCTTCAACGGCGATGCCGGCGACACCTCCGCGAGCCGGCCCAGCCGGCGCTACGGCATCGAATGGACCAACAAATACAGCCCGGCTTCCTGGCTGACGCTGGACGGCGATCTCGCGCTGTCGCACGCGCGGTTTGTCGGGTTCGACAGCGAGCAGGCCGAACTTTATGCGTCGCTGACGGGCTTTCCGCAGGCGCAGATCGGCAACGCGCCCGGCAACTACATCCCCAACGCGCCGGCGATGGTGGCCTCCGCCGGTATCACCATCGGCGAGAAGACCGGCTGGTTCGGAACGCTGCGCTGGCGCTATCTCGGCGCAAGCCCGCTCACGGAGGACAATGCGTTCCGGTCATCCCCCATCAGCATCTTCAACGGCCGGATCGGCTATCGGCTTGAAAACGGCTGGCGGATACATTTCGATGCGCTTAATTTGCTCAATAGCAGGGCCGATCAGATCACCTATGCCTATGGATCGTTGCTCAAGACCGACAGCCTGTATAATCTCTGCTACCCGGTCCAGACCGCGCCCGCGGCCGCTTGCCAGAATGGCGTCATGGATTACGTCCTGCATCCGATCGAGCCGCTGACGGTCCGGCTGACGCTCGCGGGTCAGTTTTAGAGCTGTTCCAGTTCACTCGAATCATAGTTGCTTCTCCCGAGGCCTCGTGGTTCGAGACGGTGCGCCGGGAGACCGGCAAGGAGTAGGTGGTGCAAGTCCACTGCGATGAAGGAGTAGCGATCCACATCGGCCCCAAGCCGTGCGTGGTCGTCCGCG
>JBDTKD010000457.1:0-2891 GCA_039935515.1 Bradyrhizobium sp. | reverse complement strand
TCGTCGCGCTGACCCTGTCGATCGTCTCCCCGATGAGGGGGACTCCGAGATCGACGCGCCTTCCTACTTGCGTGGCAAATTCTTCAAATCGTTCCGCCCCGAGCGCGCAGGCAGCCCCCTGCTCGCCCGCCGGGATTAGCGGGGTCACAGCGAGATGGAAGCGCGCGTGAAGTGCGGCCGTCTCATTTGCAATTCTGAGATTGCGGTCGAGGTCCTCGAGTTGACGGCTCAATCCAGCGAGGTGGCGCGCCACTGCCGCGGTATCGCTGATGTCGTCGTCAGAGCCAAGGAAACGGTCGAGTGCTGCTTCCACGAGTGCTGATTTTGTGGCACGGGGATTTTTGGCTGCTTCTGTCAACCGCGCAGCCATACGTCCGGAGAGATAAACGCCGACTCTGGGTTTCATGAGGGGATCTCGCTTGAACGCAACTCAAGGCCATCATCCGTGGAGCAAACAAACCACGTCAGCATCGGCTGCTTCCTGACTGACGTGGATAAGCGAGTGGCCTCGACATCCGCGTCGATACAATCCAAGGCTTGGATCAATCTCGTTCCCCGGAAATCCGCGGCGCCAGCTGCCGCGCTCGACAGCGCCCAGGAAGCTTTCGACTTGAGCATTGAATGCCGGCGGCTCTTCCAAATTGATCGCGTGGCCGGTATTGGGGCAGATCCAGAGGCCCGCGTTGGGGAGGGCTGATTTCAGCATCAAGTTGGTCTCGAGGCAGCGGACATCCTCGTCACCCACGGCGAGCAATACCGGAACCGCCATGTCAGGCAATTGATCTCGCAGATCATGCAGTGATGGCCGCAAGGCCTGGCAGCGTGTCATCGTGTTCGACATACCCTGCGGCGAATGTTGCCGCAGACGGACCACGAATTCCCGCCAACTCTTCTGGTCCTTGTATTTCAGCTGGATACGAGCCGGACCTCGCGCCATCCTCTCGGCCACCCCTGCCATTCCGCGATCGATGAAGATGCGCGCGAGAACCGACGTTTCCCTCAACCAGGCGTCACGCTGGGAGGGATGAGAGCCAGACCCCACGCTTGCTGCGACAATCGCACTGGCTTTTTCCGGATATCGCAACCCAAACTGCAGGGCGGCATATCCGCCCATGCTCAAGCCGACCAGATGGGCGCGCTCGATCTTTAGGCCCTGCATCACAGCGGCGATGTCGTCCACCGCGAACTCCCAACCATATGAAGCGAAATCCTCCGGGATATCGCTGGGTGGTAGCCTCGGGCATTGAAGGCGATGCAACGGTAGCCACGGGAGAAATAGCGAGTCTGGGCCTCCCATCCACGGATCTCCGATGCGAGTTCATGGATGAAGATGATCGGATAGCCGTAGCCACTCTCCTCAAAATAGAGCTTGGCTCCTGTGGCTTTGACATACGGCATTGCTTCTCGCCCCGGTCCTGAATTTGCGTGGTCGGGTGCAGAGACAGAAAAACAGACCGGGTTGCAATCGGTCCATCGATGTCATCGCGTCATTGCGTAGCATGGCGTAGTATTGCCGGGGTTCGGACAAAACGCCCATGATATGCTCGCCTCCTCGACGGAGCGCGTTGGGTCCACGTGCAGAAAAATATTTTTGACGGGGCGTTCACACCTTGCGACGAAACGCAAATCGTCTTCCGGTAACGGACGCTTCCGCATCCTCGCCGCGGCCCAGCCATCGCCTGATCCCGTCGCAATTTCGGCTCATCGGGCAGTTCGATACAGTCGCGACGGCAACCGATTTTTCAGCGGTAATGGAACTGGTCGGTTGGACGAACGATCCGATCGTGGCCGATGGCATCGATCGATTGCCGCGAAGCGAATGGCTGCCCGGCTGACCATCCGATTTGTACGCCATGGCACGCAAGAGCTTCCGAAAGGACTGCATGCCCTTCTGTTTGCACCAGCCTAGCTGTTTCATGCTGTTCGATATTGTCGGATCGGCAGAATGGAAATCGCCTGGCACAGGGCATAGCGATGCCACGGCAGACAGCGCTACCGCCATCACTTGCACCGCGACTCATCAGTCGCGAGGCCGCCGCCGCCTACATCTGCGTGTCACCCAACACGTTTGACGAGATGGTGAAGAACGGCCAAATGCCCCGAGCAAGATTCCTCGGAGAGCGCCGGCGAGCTTGGGATGTGCGTCAGCTTGACATCGCCATTGATCAATTGCCTTCCGATGGCAATAATACTCGCGTTGACGAAACGTGGAGTGATGTCGATGCCCCGCAAGCTGCCGCCTCACGTTGAACGCAATCACGTCAGGGGCCACACGTACCTTTCGTTTCGTCGCGGAAAAGGACCTCGCGTTCGTTTGCCGAACGATCCAACGAGCGAAGAATTTATGGTGGCCTACCAAGCCGCGCTGCTAGGCCAGTCCGCACCGGTTCGAGATCGGTTTGTGCCTGCCGCGCCAGGCACCATCGCTGCGCTCATTGCCTCCTACATGAGGAGCGCCGAATACATCGGCCTCCGTGACACGAGCAAGACGGGCTATATTAGCCGACTTGAAATGCTCCGCACCGAACACGGTCATCGCACTGTCGCCGGGCTCTCGCGCGAGCGCATCATCACCGGCGTCCTTCAGCCCTATGCGGATCGCCCCGGTGCAGCGCTCGATACTCTGAAGAAGCTTCGGATCCTGATCCGTCACGCGATCAATATCGGATGGCTGAAGCACGATCCGTCATTGGGCATCAAGCGGCCGAAGATCAAAAAAATTCGGTCATGGACCGATGACGAAATTGAGCAATTCAAAAAACGCTGGCCGCTCGGCACCAAACAGCGCACGGCGTTTCATCTTTTCCTCAATCTGGGTCAGCGCCGCTCCGACGTAGTGCGGATGGCGCAGACGCACATCACGCGCGAACGCAAGATCATGATAAAACAAC
>JBDTKD010000456.1:0-21130 GCA_039935515.1 Bradyrhizobium sp. | reverse complement strand
CCCAACTCCGGCAGCAGCGTACTCCATTCCATCAGAGGCGAAGAAATCAACCCGACCATGAAAGCGACCGCGGCGCCGACCGCGGCCACGATCAGGACCGCCGACACCGCGCGGGGAATGCGATGGCGCTCGAGGAAACCCGCGGCTGGCGACAGCATGGTGCCAACCACGAACGCCGATATCACCGGGAGAAAAAATCCCTTCGCGGCGTAGAGAACCGCGACCACGCAAATAACCAGGAGTGCGACCAGGGCAAAGGCGACGGCCTCCGCCCGGCGGATCACCGGCGGCAGTTCGCTCCGGCTGTCAGGCAGCGGCGTGCCGACGGTTTCATGCGAAGGCGCACGCTCATCGGGAAGGACACGCAACTCGCTCTCCCCCGCGCTGCTGCAAATGCACTCCGACCCCGGTTCGCCGCGAGGCCGGTTCTGACCGCGATAACCCGGGGCTCCGGCAAAAGGTTCCATCGCGCTTACGTGAAGGCAGGCCCAGTTGACAGCGGCGGTTTAAATCCGGGCTGACGGAACCGCGATGCCCCGCTCGCGTTCGTTGTGCAGAGCATCACGCGATGCGCATCGGTATGGGGCAGGTCATGACACAGAATTTTGCAGCCGTTCGCACTCAATCGCGGCGCGCGACCAGCGCGCTGATTTTCGCAGGGTTGCTGTTGGCACCCGCGGTGCTTCCGGGCGCGGCGAACGCCCAGGCACTCGGCTACGCAGCCGCGCCGCAGAGCGGCTTTCCGTCGGACGACGTCATGAGCGCGCCGACCGATCCGGCGCTGATGGACGAAGGCAATGGCAGCGAAAGCGTCCTGCCTGAGCGGTTGCGGCGCGCCATCGTCAGCCTCGACACCCGCGAGGCAGCAGGGACCGTTATCATCGATACCGGAAATACCGCGCTTTACTATGTGCTCGGCCGGGGCCGCGGCATTCGCTACGGCGTCGGCGTCGGTCGCCAGGGCTTTACCTGGTCCGGCGTGCAGAGCATCAGCCGCAAGGCGGAATGGCCGGATTGGCATCCGCCGGCGCAGATGATCGCGCGCCAGCCTTATCTGCCGCGTTTCATGGCGGGAGGACCGGGCAATCCGCTGGGCGCGCGCGCGCTGTATCTCGGCTCCAGCGAATATCGCATCCACGGCACCAACGATCCCTCGACCATCGGCAAGTTTGTCTCCAGCGGCTGCATCCGTCTCACCAATGAAGACGTCGCCGACCTGTTCAGCCGCGTCAATGTCGGCACCAAGGTGGTGGTGCTGCCAAAGAACGGGCCGCACATCGAAGCAAGGGCCATGGGCGCCGTTCGCCCGGTGACCGCACGGGCGCCGGCTGCAAGGCCGTCGACCGGACGTCAGGCGATGAACCTTTCGAACTCATCGCTGTACTGATGGTTGGCATCCGCGTCCGGAGGCGATCATGAACTGGCAACCAGGAAGGCAATGGCTGGCGTTCGGTGCGGTCGCACTGTTGAGCGCGTCGGCGCTGGCGCCACCGGCCCACGCCGAAGACTTCCTCTCCGCCTTGTTCGGCGCGTTCGGCGCGCACCGGCCGGCTCCTCCCTCGATGCCGCTGCCATTTGCAAACGAAGGCGAGGTCGGCGCTCCGCTAGCCGAGTCGCGCCCGCGCACCACCGGCGGCCAAGCCTATTGCGTGCGCACCTGCGATGGACGCTATTTTCCGATTTCGGCGTCCGACGGTCAAAGCCGGGCGGCGGCGTGCAACAGTTTCTGCCCGGCCAGCGAAACCAAGGTCGTCTATGGCAGCAATATCGACAATGCGGCGACCGAGACCGGAAAGTCCTATTCCGAATTGCCGAACGCTTTCCGGTACCGCAGCGAGCTGGTGACGGGATGCACCTGCAACGGCAAGGACAAGATCGGGCTTGCGCCGATCAAGATCGAGAACGACCCGACGCTGCGCAAGGGTGACATCGTCGCCGGCGCCAACGGGCTGATGGTCGCGGGCCGCCGCGCCGACAGGCGCGGCGCGGCATTGAACTTCTCGCCGGTCTCGTCCCGGATCAGCGCGCGCTATCGGCGCGTGCCGGTGGTGGCGGCGGACTGAGGGCATGTCCTGCTGCTTGCTCCGCTTTGCAAACGATAACGGGTTCCGCGACGGGAACCGGTTCGGCGCTCTCCGCGTTATCCTTCCGCAACAACGCTCAATGACGTTCGCAGGGGGCAGCGATGATTATCAGCGTACTGATCACGTTTCTCGTCATTATCCTCATTCTCTATCTGATCAACATGTTGCCGCTGGATGGCCGCGCCAAGCAGATCGTGCGCGTCGTCGTGATCATTCTCGGCGTGATCTCGCTCCTGAAATACATCGCGGTGTTCTAGCTAGCGTGGCGTTCCTCTTCGCCGTCATTGCGAGCGCAGCGAAGCAATCCATCCTCCGCGGAGGGGAAAGATTGGATTGCTGCGCTCGTAATGACGAAAAATCGAACCATCCCGAATGAACAAAAAAGCCCCGGCCTCGCCGGGGCTTTCCGCGACAACAAAACCTATTTCAGCGTCTTGAACCAATCATCCACGTCCTTGTGGATCTGGTCCTTGGCGAAACCATAGCGCTGCTGCAACTTGCCTTCGAGCTGTTCGCGACGACCTTCGATCACATTGAGATCGTCGTCGGTGAGCTTGCCCCACTTTTCTTTCGCGGCGCCCTTGAATTGCTTCCAGTTTCCTTCAATCCGGTTCCAATCCATCGCCATCTCCTAATTCGGTTCAGATGACGTTCAACGGACGGACTATTCGAACGTTCCGTTGCACCCGGCGACCACTCGCCGCAGCAAGGAGCCCGGCGGTCAGCCCGCCGCCTTGGCCTCGCGGCGTCGCGCCGTCAGGATGAATTCGGTATAGCCATTGGGCTGTTCGCGTCCCTTGAAAACGAGGTCGCAGGCGGCCTTGAATGCCACGCCGTTGTACGCTGGCGCCATCGGCCGATAGAGCGGATCGCCCTTGTTTTGCCCGTCCACCACGACCGCCATCCGCTTCAGCGACTCCATCACCTGATCCCGGGTAATAACGCCCTGGTGCAGCCAGTTCGCAAGATGCTGGCTTGAGATGCGCAGCGTGGCGCGGTCTTCCATCAGGCCGACGTCGTGAATATCGGGCACCTTGGAGCAGCCGACCCCCTGATCGATCCAGCGCACGACATAGCCCAGAATGCCCTGGCAATTATTGTCGATTTCCTGCTTCACATCGTCGGGCGCCCAGTTCGACTGCGACACCGGGATGGTGAGAATATCCGACAGCCTGGCGCGCGGGCCGGCCTTGGCCAGTTCCTGCTGCCGCGCCAGCACGTTGACCTGGTGATAGTGCAGCGCGTGCAGGGTCGCAGCCGTCGGCGAGGGCACCCACGCGGTGGTGGCGCCGGCCTGCGGATGCGCGATCTTCTGCGCCAGCATGTCCGCCATCTTGTCCGGGGCGGCCCACATGCCCTTGCCGATCTGGGCATGGCCGGGCAGGCCGTCAATCAGGCCGATATCGACGTTCCAGTCTTCATAAGCCTTGATCCAGGGCTGCGCCTTCATGTCGTTCTTGCGGATCATCGGGCCCGCTTCCATCGAGGTATGGATCTCGTCGCCGGTGCGGTCGAGGAAGCCGGTATTGATGAACATGATGCGCGCCGACGCATTCTGGATGCAGGCCTTGAGGTTCACCGTGGTGCGGCGCTCCTCGTCCATGATGCCGACCTTCATGGAATTGGCCGGCAGCGACAGCATCTGTTCGACTCGGCCGAACAACTCGCAAGTCAGGGCGACCTCATCGGGGCCGTGCATCTTCGGTTTGACGATATAGACCGAGCCGGTGCGGCTGTTGCGCGTTTTGCCGTTGCCCCTGAGATCATGGATCGCGAGCAGGCCGGTAACGGCGGCGTCGAGAATCCCTTCCGGAATCTCGTCGCCCTTGCTGTCGAGTACCGCGTCGGTGAACATGTGATGGCCGACATTGCGCATCAACAGCAGGCTGCGGCCATGCAGTTTGAGTTGCTTGCCGTCCGGCGTCCGGTAGACGCGATCGGGGTTGAGGGCGCGCTTGAGCGCCTTGCCGCCCTTCTCAAAGTCGGCGGACAGCGTGCCGTTCATCAGGCCCAGCGTGTTGCGATAGACCAGCACCTTGTCTTCGGCATCGACCGCCGCGACGCTGTCCTCCATGTCGAGAATGGTGCTGACCGCCGATTCCAGGATCATGTCGGCCACCCCGGCCGGATCATCCTTGCCGATCATGTGGCCGCGATCGATCCTGATCTCGATATGCATGCCGTTGTTGACCAGCAGGATCGCCGAAGGCGCGGCGGCATCGCCCCGATAGCCGGCGAACTGCGCATTGGATTTCAGCGCCGTGGCATTGCCGCTCGTGAGTTTGACCGCAAGCTGGCCGGCGATGACGCTGTAGGAACTCACATCGGTGTGGCTTCCGGCCGCGAGCGGCACCGCGGAGTCCAGAAAGGCTTTTGCCTTCGCGATCACCTTGGCGCCGCGCGCCTTGTTGTAGCCCTTGCCGTCTTCGCCGGCCTCGTGCGGGATGGCGTCGGTGCCATAAAACGCATCGTAAAGGCTGCCCCAGCGCGCGTTCGCCGCATTGAGCGCATAGCGGGCGTTGGTGAGCGGCACGACGAGCTGCGGCCCGCAGATCTTGCCGATTTCCTCATCGACGTCAGAGGTCTCGACCTTCTGCGTGTTCGGTTCCGGCAGCAGATAGCCGATCTCCCTGAGAAAGGCGGTGTAGGCGTTGAGGTCGATCGACTTGCCCTTGTTGGCCCGGTGCCAGCCGTCGATTTTCGCCTGCAGGCTGTCGCGCACCGCGAGCAGTTCGCGGTTCTTCGGACCGAGGTCGCGGAGGATGGCGGCAAGGCCGGCCCAGAACGCGTCGGGGGCAATCCCGGTCCCGGGGCTGGCTTCCTTGGCAATGAAATCAAACAGAACGGGCGCGATCTTCAATCCGTGGGC
Source organism: Bradyrhizobium sp. (assembly GCA_039935515.1). GTDB lineage: Bacteria > Pseudomonadota > Alphaproteobacteria > Rhizobiales > Xanthobacteraceae > Bradyrhizobium. The sequence continues at coordinate 16,177 of JBDTKD010000456.1, read as the reverse complement.
ATCAATACGATTCATCATCAAACTTTCGCGAAAAGCGGCGCCTGCCGGCTGCTTTGGGGCAAAAACAAAGAGCGCCGCAGAGGCGGCGTTGTGGCCCTTTTAGCGCCAAAGCGTGGGCCATGAGAAGGCCTTTCGCAGGCCCGGATTGCGCAAACAATGGCCGATGGCGGGGCTAGATGTTGGCGGCCAGATCGACCAGCTCCTCGAACAGAACGCCGGATTGCACCAGCATCCGCTCGATCTCGTCGGTGGCCTCGGGAACCGGGATTTTCGAGGTGTCGATCGTCAACTCGGGCGCGATCGGCGGTTGGTAATCGCTGCCGATCCCGGTGAAGGCGTGCAGGGCGCCGGCGCGCGCTTTGGCATAATGTCCCTTGGGATCGCGGCTCTCGCAGACCGCAATCGGTGTCGCGACATGGATCTCGCGGAACGCGGTGTCGGCGATACGGCGCGCCGCGGCGCGATCGTCCGCGCCGGGCGAGACGGCGGCGACGATGGCGATATGCCCGTTGCGGGCGAGATGGGTGGCGACTTCGGCGAGGCGGCGAATGTTTTCGCTGCGGTCCGGTGCCGAGAAGCCGAGATCGCCATTGAGGCCGGCCCGCAACGTATCGCCATCGAGCAGGATCGGCGAGCCGCCAATGCCGAACAGCCGGCGTTCCAGCGCGCGAGCGAGCGTCGATTTGCCGGAGCCCGGCAGCCCGGTGAGCCAGATCACCGCGCCATTGTGACGATAACGCGCGGAACGCTCATCGGGGCGCAAGGCGGATTCCACCGGTACGATATCGATGGGGACGCCGCGTTGCCCGGCATCGACCGACAGCACGAGCCCGCCGCCGGCAATGCGGCCGTTGACCTCGATGACAAGCCGTCCGGTACGCGGATTGGCGGCATGGGGATCGGCGGCGATCGGTTGCAACAGCGATAGATCGAATTCGCCGACATGATTGCGCGCGATCGAACGGGCCTCGGTGTTGGACAGCTCACCGGGATCGATCGCTTTCTCGATCGCGACCACGGCCGCGCGGGTTTCCCGGCTGCCGAGCCGGACCAGGATCTGGTCGCCCTTCGACAGCGGCTTGTCGTGCAGCCAGAAGATGCGGGCATGAATCCGGCGGGTATCGCGCGGGCTATCCCAAACATGGGCGATGACGTCGCCGCGTTCGACAAACAGTTCGCGATCAAGCGTGATGCCGACCGAGCGGCCGGCGGTCTGAGGGCCGCCAAGCGGGGACAGCGGCCAGCTCTCCACGGTACGGATTTTGGCGATCTTGCCCGCGGGCATGATGACGATTTCATCGCCGGCACGCAGGCTGCCGGATTCGATGCGGCCGGCGACGATGCGCCGGTCGTCGAACTTGTAAATCGCCTGCACCGGCAACCGCAACGCCAGTTGTTCCAGCGGCCGGGCCGGCTCCAGCGCATCAAGCGCCTCGACCACGCTCGGTCCGTTGTACCAGCCGAGCCGCGGCGTCTGCATGGCGACCCCGTCGCCGTCGCGCGCCGAAATCGGAATTACCGCCGACGGGGTCACGCCAAGGCCGGCAAGATGGGCCGATATCTCGGCACGGATCTCCTGAAATCGTGCCGCGCTGAAGTCGACCCGATCCATCTTGTTGACGACGACGGCGACCTGCCGGATGCCGAGAAGATGCAGCAGATAGCCGTGGCGCCGGGTCTGGTCGCGGACGCCTTCCAGCGCGTCGATGATCAGCAGCGCAGCATCCGCCTGCGCCGCGCCGGTGATCATGTTGCGCAGGAATTCGGCGTGGCCGGGCGCGTCGATCAGCACCACGTCGCGGGAGCGGGTGCGAAACCTGATCTGCGTAGTGTCGATGGTGATACCCTGGTCGCGCTCGGTCTGCAGCGCATCGAGCAGGAACGACCATTCGAACGGCATGCCGCGCCGGGCGCTGACCGCCTTGAGCATTTCGAGCTTGCCCTCGGGCAGGCTGCCGGTCTCGTGCAAAAGGCGTCCGACCAGCGTCGACTTGCCGTGATCGACATGGCCGACGATGACAATGCGAACCTGCGGACGGGTGGTGCCGTTCGGCGTCGCCGATATCGTTATGGGAAGGATCATGTTCATCGCAACACCCGGCTTTGGTCTCGTTCAGAGATAACCCGCGACCCGCAGCCGCTCGAAAGCGTCTTCGGTTTCGTGATCGAGCGCGCGGCCGGCGCGTTCCGGCACCTTGGTGCGGTCGAGCTCGGCCAGGATTTCGTCGATGTTCGATGCGGTCGATGCCACCGGAAAGGTGATGTCGGCGTCGCCGAGCGAGCGGTAGCGCTTGCCGTCTCGGGCGAGGTAAAGCGGGATGATCGGGATGTTTTCACGCTTGGTGTAGGCCCAGATGTCGGCCTCGGTCCAGTGCAGGATCGGGTGGATGCGCAAATGCGCGCCCGGCGGCGGCGAGGCGTTGAACTGGTCCCAGAATTCCGGCGGCTGATCGCGCACGTCCCATCCGCCTTCGGTGCCGCGCGGCGAGAACACCCGTTCCTTGGCGCGCGTCGCCTCCTCGTCGCGGCGGATGCCGGCGATCAATCCGTCGAAGCCGTATTTGGCAAGTGCGAGCTTCAGTCCCTCGGTCTTGCGTGCCGCGGATCGCGCCGCCGGCGGCAGCGTCGGATCGATGGTCTCGATCGGCGGGCAGGGTTCGATCCGGAGATCGAGATCCCATTCCTTGCCGTAGCGATCGCGAAACGCATACATCTCCGGAAATTTCTTGCCGGTATCGACATGCAAGGCCGGAAACGGCACCCGGCCGAAGAAGGCCTTGCGTGCCAGCCAGATCATGACGTTGGAATCCTTGCCCAGCGACCACAGCAGCGCCAGCTTCTTCAGCCGCGCAAAGGCTTCCCTGAAAATGTAGATGCTCTGGGCCTCGAGCGCGTCCAGATGATCCATCGTCGGATCAGCGAGGTCAGGTGCAAGCATGCGTCCGTTGGCGGGGATTGGCTCGATCGCAGATCCTGCGCGATCATTGTCGAGAAGATGCATCTTCGACCCTTGGTCTCTGCAGACGAAAATTCTATAGTTGCGCTGCAATATGGAAGGAATAATTTTCCCTTTACGGGCATTGAACGAGACATATATAGAAAATAATTCCAGTCAACCCCAGTGTTGGGGCAGAGAGATTAGCGCATGCGATTTCTGCCGGTGTTTCTCGATCTGCAAGCTGGCGTCGTGCTCGTGGTCGGAGCCGGCGAGCTGGTGCGGGCGAAGCTGCGCCTGCTGGCGGCCGCCGGTGCGCGGGTGCGCTGGTACGCGACCGACGGCAATCATGATCTCGGCGGCCTGCAGGCATCCGACGCGGCGCGAATTGAGCTCGCTGGAGGCGATCCGCTGCTGGCCGATCTCGGCGGGGTGATTGCGATCCTGTGTGCGGGTGCCGGCGACGTCGGCATTGCGATGTCGGTACGGGCGAGAGTGGTCGGCCTGCCCGTGAACGTGATGGACGATCTCTCGCATTCGACCTTCATTTTTCCCGCGATCGTGGATCGCGGCGACGTGGTGGTGGCGGTCGGCACCGGCGGCGCATCGCCGGTGGTGGCGCGCCGCGTGCGCGAGCGCATTGAAGCGATGCTGCCGGCCCGAATCGGTGAGCTCGCAAGTTTCATTGGCGGCTTGCGCAAATCGATTCACGCGCGCATTCCGGAATTCGCCCTGCGCCGCCGTTTCTGGGAGCGCATCGTCGACGGACCGATCGGCGCACTGGTAATGGCCGGGCGCGGGGAGGAAGCCGAGAAGGCGCTGCGGGAGATTGCCGATCCCGCTGCGTTTGCCGGCGCGAATGACCGGGGCGCCGCCGAGGGCCGGGTGACGCTGGTCGGTGCAGGACCGGGCGATCCGGATCTGCTGACGGTCAAGGCGCTGCGCGCGCTGCAGGATGCCGACGTGATTTTCTACGATGAGCTCGTCTCGCCCGAGATTCTCGAGCGCGCCCGCCGCGATGCCTCACGTATTCCTGTCGGCCGCCGTGTCGGCAAGCCCGGCATCGGCCAGGACGCGATCAACGCATTGCTGATCGAGGCGGCGAAGGCCGGACAACGCGCGGTGCGCCTCAAGGGCGGCGACGCCTTCGTGTTCGGCCGCGGCGGCGAGGAAGTCGAGGCGCTGCGCCGGGCCGATGTCGTCTATACGGTCGTGCCCGGCATTACCGCGGGGCTCGGCGCCGCCGCCCAATTCGAAGTGCCGCTGACCTACCGCCGCGAGGCGCTGCGCATCACCTTCCTGACCGCGCACAAGGCGAAAGACGCGGAAACCGTCGACTGGTCGACCCTGACGGATACCAGGATGACCGTGGTCGTCTATATGGGGATGACTGCCGCGGCATCGGTCCGTGCCGGCCTGCTCGCCGCGGGACGCTCGCCGCAGACCCCGGTCGGCGTGTTCGCGCGGGTGACGCGGCCCGACGCGCAGGCGGCGGTCGGAACCCTTGAGCAGCTGCCTGATCTGGTGCAGCGGATCGACGGGGGGCCGGCGATTCTCATCATCGGCGACGTGGTGGCGCACTCCGCGCCATGGCGCCATTCAAATCTCACGCAAGCGATCTCAGATCTGCTGGAAGCTGCCGAATGACATCTCCGCTCGAACAGAAAAAAATCAGGATTGCCGGTCCCTCGGTGGTGACCGCCAACCGCACCTGGGACGGTGTCGTGATCTACCGCACCGCTGCCGGTGGCTGGTCGGCAGGTCTGGCGGATGCCGCGATCGTCCGCACTACGGAGGAGGCGCGGGCGCTGCTTGCCGAAGCGGTCGCCGATGATGTCGGCGCAGTCGGCGCCTATATCGCGCCGGTCGAAGTCAGGGACACCGGCGCCATCAGGCCCGGCAACCTGCGCGAACGGATCCGGTCGAAAGGCCTCACCATCGATGTTTCGGTTCCGGCATAAGGCTGTCTGCCATGTACGCATATGACGAACTCGATCGCACGCTGCTCAACGAGCGTGTTTCGGAATTCCGCGATCAGGTGAAACGCCGGCTCTCGGGCGAACTCTCCGAAGACGAATTCAAGATGCTGCGGCTGCAGAACGGCGTCTATCTGCAGTTGCACGCCTATATGTTCCGGGTCGCCATCCCCTATGGCACGTTGTCATCGAGGCAGCTCAGGCGGCTCGCGCATGTCGCGCGGCGCTACGATCGCGGTTACGGACATTTCACCACCCGGCAGAACATCCAGTTCAACTGGATCAAGCTCGCCGAATTGCCGGATGCGCTGGCCGATCTCGCCGAAGTCGGCATCCACTCGATGCAGACCTCGGGCAACAACACCCGCAACGTCACCTCGGATCAATGGGCGGGCGTGGCGCCCGGCGAGATCGAGGATCCGCGGATCTGGTCGGAGATTTTACGGCAGTACACCACGCTGCATCCGGAATTTTCCTTTTTGCCGCGCAAGTTCAAATTCGCGATCACCGCCTCGGCGCACGACCGCGCCGCGATCAAGATCCACGACATCGGCCTGCGGCTGCACAGGAATGCGGAAGGCGAAACCGGCTTCGAGGTGCTGGTCGGCGGCGGGCTCGGCCGCACGCCGTTTATCGCTAAGACCATCAGGCCCTTCGTCGCGGGCCGCGATCTCCTGAGCTATGTGGAGGCGATCCTGCGCGTCTACAACCAGTATGGCCGCCGCGACAACATCTACAAGGCCCGCATGAAGATCCTGGTGCACGAGCTCGGGATCGAGAAATTCGCGGAGGAGGTCGAGAACGAATGGCGACAGATGCGCGATAGCGCGCTGACGCTGGATGACGCGGTGGTAGAGGAAATCCGGTCGCGCTTTTCCTATCCCGCTTACGAAAAACTGCCGCACTTGCCGGAGCAGCTGAAAAAGGCGGCGCACGATCCACAGTTCGAGGCGTGGCGGAAGAATTCGGTGTCTCCCCACAAGGTCTCGGGCTATGCGATCGTGACGCTGTCGCTGAAACCGGTGGGCGGACCGCCCGGCGATGCCACCGCCGACCAGATGGACGCGATCGCCGACCTCGCCGACAAATATTCCTTCGGTGAAATTCGCGTCGGTCACGAGCAGAATCTGGCGCTGCCCCATGTCGCGCGGCGCGACCTGCCGGCGCTGTGGCGCGCGCTGGACAAGATCGGCGTCGCGACGCCGAACGTCAATCTGGTCTCCGATATCATCGCCTGCCCGGGGCTCGACTATTGTTCGCTGGCGAACGCGCGCTCGATCCCGATCGCGCAGGAGCTGACCCGCCGCTTTGCCAATCACGACACCGCCAATCTGATCGGGCGGCTGCACATCAATATTTCCGGCTGCATCAATGCCTGCGGCCATCATCATGTCGGTCACATCGGCATTCTCGGCGTCGAGAAGAACGGCGAGGAATTCTATCAGATCACGATCGGCGGCCGCGCCGACGAGCAGGCGGCCGTCGGCACCTTGATTGGACCTGCGGTGCCGTATGGCGAGGTTGCAGACGTGGTCGAGGATATTGTCGAGGCCTATCTCGCGCTCCGCGCCCGTCCCGATGAACTGTTCATCGACACGGTCACGCGGCTCGGCGTCGAACCTTTCAAGGAGCGGGTTTATGCCACTCGTTAGACACGGAAAAATCACCAATGATGCGTTCGTCCATATAGCGGACGATGCGCCGCTGCCCGGCGGCGGCGCCATCCTGATTTCGGCGGCACGATTTCTCGAAGACCCCGAAGGGTTTTGCCGCCGGGTCGGCCGCACCGGCGTGATCTGGCCCAACAGCCGCGACGTCGACGATCTCGTGCCCTGGCTCGAGCGGCTTGCCGTCGTTGCGCTGGTATTTCCAAGCTTTCGCGACGGTCGCGCCTACAGCCAGGCACGGCTGCTGCGCGAGCGCTACGGCTATCGCGGCGAACTGCGCGCCACCGGCCAGGTGCTGCGCGACCAGTTCGTGTTCATGCTGCGGGCCGGGTTCGACAGCTTCGAGGTGAAGAAGGAAAGCGACGCGGTGTCCTTCGCCGCGACGGCCAAGCGATACTCGGTATTCTACCAGCCGACCGGCGATGGCCGTGTCACCGCGCTGCATCAGCGCATGCAGATGCGCCATTCGGAAAGTGCCGGCCAGTGAACGGTCTGGGTCATGTGCTGCCGCCGGAGCGAAGCCGGCATGTGCCGGCGGCCGAGACGCTCGATCGCGCACTGCGCGGCGCCACGCCGGCGCGGGTCATCGCGGCCGCGTTGCAGGCGGTCGGCCGCAAGCGCCTTGCTCTGGTGTCGTCGTTTGGTACCGAATCGGCTGCGTTGCTCAAGGTGATGGCCGAAGTGGACCCGGCGATCCCGGTGATCTTCCTCGATACCGGATGGCTGTTTGAAGAGACGCTCGCCTATCGCGACACGCTGATCGCGCGGCTTGGGCTGCGCGATGTCCGTTCAATCAAGCCGAGCGACGAAACGCTGTCGCGTGAGGACCGCGATCGCGAACTGTGGTTCTCCGATCCCGATGCCTGCTGCCGGATCCGGAAAGTGGAACCGCTGGCGCGGGCGCTGGCGCCATTCAGTGGCTGGATCAACGGGCGCAAGCGTTTTCAGGGCGGGACCCGCGCCGATATCCCGGTCGTCGAGGACGACGGTGCGAGGCTGAAATTCAATCCGTTTGCGGGCGCCTCGCGCGAGCAGATCGCGGCGATCTATGCCGAGGCCGAACTGCCACCGCATCCGCTCGCCGCGCTCGGCTATCGGTCGGTCGGCTGCATGCCCTGCACCAGCCGCACCTCGGCGAACGAAGACGCGCGCGCCGGCCGCTGGCGCGGCCGAGCCAAGACAGAATGCGGCATCCACACCGTCAAGACTTCCTAGGATAATGACGCCGCCGCACGTCAAACAACGAAATCCGCTTTCGTTGACTTGAAGCGGCTTCGCCCCGACTTTCCCCAAGCTGTGACGGCGATCCCGCCGTCGGGCTGAATGGAGATCGAGATGGTCCGCCGCTTGTTGTCGATCGCCGTGGCGTTGCTCTGGGCAAGCTCGGCGCTCGCCGCCGATCTGACGCTGCTCAACGTCTCCTACGACCCCACCCGCGAGCTCTATGTGGATTTCAACAAGGCGTTTTCGATCGCCTATCAGAAGGAAACCGGCAAGAGCGTCGAGATCAAGCAGTCGCATGGCGGCTCCGGTTCGCAGGCGCGCGCGGTGATCGATGGCCTGCAGGCCGACGTCGTTACGCTGGCGCTTGCCTATGATATCGACGCCATCGCAGCCAGGGGTTTGATCGCCGTCGATTGGCAGAAGCGGCTGCCGCTGAATGCCTCGCCCTATACCTCGACCATCGTGTTCCTGGTGCGCAAGGGCAATCCCAGGGGCATCAGGGATTGGGACGATCTGGTCAAGCCCGGCGTCAGCGTCGTCACGCCGAATCCGAAAACTTCGGGCGGGGCGCGCTGGAATTATCTCGCCGCATGGGGCTACGCGTTGAAGAAATACGGCTCTGCCGAGCGGGCGCGACAATTCGTGACCGAGCTCTACGGCAACGTACCGGTGCTCGACACCGGGGCGCGCGGCGCGACCGTCAGCTTTGTCGAGCGCGGCGTCGGCGACGTGCTGCTGGCGTGGGAGAACGAGGCGTTTCTCGCCCAGCGCGAATTCGGCAAGGACAGGTTCGAGATCGTGTCGCCATCGTTGTCGATCCTGGCGGAGCCGCCGCTGGCGGTCGTCGATGCCGTCGCCGACCGCAAAGGCACCCGCGCGGTCGCCGAAGCCTATTTGCGATATTGGTACTCCAAAGAGGGCCAGGAAATTGCCGCGCGGAACTCCTATCGACCGCGCGATCCCGAGATCGCCAGGGAATATGAGAATTCGTTCGCCAAGGTCGACCTATTCACGATCGACGAGGTCTTTGGCGGCTGGGCCAAGGCGCAGAAGGAACACTTCGGCGAAGGCGGCGTGTTCGACCAGATCTACAAGAACTGAGCCGTGAGGCGAGCGCGGGAGACATTGTGAATTCGGCGGCGGGACAACGCAGCACGTTGCCGGGGTTTGGTCTCGCCATGGGACTGACGCTGACGTGGCTGTCCGTCATCATCCTGATCCCGCTGGCCGGCCTGTTCCTGAAAACGTTCGAGCTGAGCTTCGATCAGTTCTGGGCCATCGTCACCAGCCGTCGTACCCTCAATGCGCTGAGGATTTCGTTCAGCCTGTCGTTTGCCGCCGCGATCGTCAATCTGGTGATGGGAACGATCATTGTCTGGGCATTGGTACGCTACCGCTTCCCTGGCCGTCGGCTGTTCGACGCCGTCGTCGATATTCCATTTGCGTTGCCTACCGCGGTGGCCGGCGTTGCGCTGAGCGCGCTATTTGCACAACAGGGCTGGCTTGGCGCGCCGCTGGCGGCGCTCGGCGTCAAGGTGGCCCTTACGCCGGTCGGCATTTTCGTCGCGATGATCTTCATCGGCATTCCCTTCGTGGTGCGGACGGTTCAGCCGGTGCTGATCGACCTTGACGTCGAGATCGAGGAGGCTGCCGCCAGCCTTGGCGCCAATCGCTGGCACATCGTCGTCAAGGTCATCCTGCCGAGCCTGATCCCGGCATTGCTGACCGGCTTTGCGCTGGCCTTCGCCCGCGCCGTCGGCGAGTACGGTTCGGTGATCTTCATTGCGGGCAACCTGCCCAATGTGTCGGAGATCGCCCCGCTTTTGATCGTGATCCGACTGTCGGAATTCCGCTATGCCGATGCCACCGCGATCGCCGTGGTCATGCTGGTGGCGTCGTTTCTGATCATTTTCATCGTCAACCGTCTGCAGCGCTGGGCGCAAACCCGTGCTCCCACGCACTGAAATGATCCCATGATTTTGGACCAGCCGCGGCAAAACGTTCAATTCACCTCGCCCATCGGCAGAGGTAGGATCGCCTTTCGCGATCCCGCTGCGGTATTCGGGACTGACGCGGGCGCCACCTCTGTTGCGCCGGCCGCGAGGCTCATGAAAGCACGACAAACTTCGCTCCGTGCGCCGCGGGTCGATCCGCGCACCGAGCCCGGAGCCGCCCGCCGGGTCATTATCGCAATTGCCGTCGTGTTTCTGTCAGTCTTTGTCGTGCTGCCGCTGATCGTGGTGTTCGCACAGGCATTTTCCAAAGGGGCGATGGCCTATGTTGTCGCGCTGTCCGATCCGGACGCGCTGTCGGCGATCAGGCTGACCCTGTCGGTCGCAGCCATTTCAGTCGGCTTCAACCTCGTGTTCGGGGTGTTCGCGGCTTGGGCGATCGCCAAATTCGACTTTGCCGGCAAGACGCTGCTGGTAACGCTGATCGACCTGCCGTTTTCGGTGAGCCCGGTGATCTCCGGCCTTGTCTTCGTACTGCTGTTCGGCGCGCAGGGCTATTTCGGCCCATGGCTGCAGCGCCATGACATCCATGTCCTGTTCGCTCTGCCTGGCATCACCCTGGCCACGATTTTCGTGACCTTTCCATTTGTCGCACGCGCGCTGATACCGCTGATGCAGGAGCAGGGCACGCAGGAAGAGGAAGCCGCGATCTCGCTCGGCGCGTCCGGCCTGCAGACTTTCTTCCGCGTCACCTTGCCCAACATCAAATGGGGCCTGCTGTATGGCGTGCTGTTGTGCAATGCGCGGGCGATGGGGGAATTCGGTGCGGTGTCGGTGGTCTCCGGGCACATTCGCGGCGAGACCAACACCCTGCCGCTGCTGGTGGAAATTCTCTACAACGAATACCAGTTCGCAGCGTCGTTCGCGATCGCTTCCCTGCTGGCGATGCTGGCGCTGATCACGCTGGTGGTGAAAACCATCCTCGAACGGCGCCTCGACGAAGGGCAGACATCCGGTGAGCATTGAACTGAAAAATATCGCGAAGAAATTTGGCACGTTTGCCGCACTCGATGGCGTCGACCTCAACGTCGCCGACGGTGAGTTGCTGGCGCTGCTGGGGCCGTCCGGTTCGGGCAAGACCACGCTGCTGCGGATCATCGCAGGGCTCGATTGGCCGGATGTCGGTGAGGTGTCGTTCGACGGCGAGAACGCGCTTGCCCACAGCGCCGGCGATCGCCAGGTCGGCTTCGTGTTCCAGCACTATGCGCTGTTCCGCCACATGACGGTGTTCGAAAACGTCGCCTTCGGCCTGCGGGTGCAGCCGCGCGCCATCCGCAAGGACGAGGCGGCCATTCGCGCCCGGGTCAAGTCGTTGCTGGATCTGGTGCAACTCAACTGGCTTGCCAACCGCTACCCGAGCCAATTGTCCGGAGGACAGCGCCAGCGCATCGCGCTCGCTCGCGCGCTGGCGATCGAACCGCGCATTCTGCTGCTCGATGAGCCGTTCGGTGCGCTCGATGCCAAGGTGCGCAAGGAATTGCGGCAATGGTTGCGCTCGCTGCATTCCGAGATAAACGTCACCTCGATCTTCGTCACCCACGATCAGGAAGAAGCGCTCGAGGTCGCCAACCGCGTGGTGGTGATGGACAAGGGCCGGATCGAACAGGTCGGCACGCCAGGCGAGGTCTACGACCATCCGGCAACGGCATTCGTACATGGTTTCATCGGCGAATCGATCATGCTGCCGGTGGAAGTCCGCGATGGCGCGGTACAACTTGACGGCAAGCCGTTGAACATCGCCGCGGACCCTGCGCTCCGTGGTGCCTCGAAACTGTTCGTCCGGCGTCATGACATGCAGATCGGCCCCTCTGGAAGCGGCGCGCTCGAAGGTGCGGTCCGCCACGTCCGGAGCTTCGGTCCGATCCAGCGGGCCGAAGTCGCGCTCTGCGGCGGCGAAGGCAAGACGGTGATCGAGATCGACGCGCCGCGCGACCGAACGTTGCAACCGGGCGATATCGTCGGCCTGCAGCCGCGTCGCTACCGGATCTTCGCCGCGCCGGATTGAGGATTTTCCAGCAACGAGGCTTGCATCCTTCGAGACGCGCGCAAGAGCGCGCTCCCCACCATGAGGTCTTGTTGGACCTCATGGTGAGGAGCGCGGCAACGTCGCGCGTCTCGAACCACGAGGCCCGTCGATGCGCCGTGAGATTTCGACCCAGTCTTAATTTGCACCAATACCTTCCGCGTTCACCTTTCAGCCACGGTTGGTATGCAACAACAGCCCGTCAATATGGGGGCTGATTCATGCGCGCGGCGGCGGCGATGCTCGCAACATTATTGCTGGGCGGCTGCGCCGCGGATAACACCCTTACCGAGCAGCCGGCCATGTATGTCAACATGGCCGCGCCGGGCGCGCGGCTCGATCAGCAGGCCGCCGCCTCGATGATTTCGCAATACCGGCAGAATAACGGCCTTGGCAGCGTGGCGATCGACCCGGAACTGATGAAGCTCGCGGAATCGCAGTCGCAGGCGATGGCAAGCAGGAACAAGCTCGATCACGATGTCAGAGCGCCGTTACCGAAGCGGCTGAGCGAGGCCGGATACCCGGCGAGCCTCGCGGTCGAAAACGTGTCAGCCGGTTATCACACCTTGGCCGAAGCCTTTTCCGGCTGGCGCGACTCGCCGCCACACCGGGAAAACATGTTGAAAAACGGTGTCACAAAAATGGGCATCGCGGCGAGCTATGCTCCGAATACCAAATACAAGGTATTCTGGACGCTCATTTTGGCGTCAACCGAGGTGCGATGACTTCAGCGTGATCCACCCGAATCGCTTCGCCGATTGACGCCACCGCCAAGTGTCGCCACGGTGCAGCGTTTTTTGCTGTCAGCTCGAAGGTCATGATGGATATTGCCGCTTCCGCGCCAGCAACGACGCCTGCGAAGGCCGAACGGGTGCTGGTCCTGCAAGGCGGCGGCGCGCTCGGCTCCTATCAGGCCGGCGCCTTTCAGGCGCTGTGCCATCAGGGCTTTGAGCCGGAGTGGATCGCCGGCATTTCGATCGGCGCCATCAATGCCGCGATCATCGCCGGCAATCCGCCGGAACAGCGCGTCGCGCGGCTGAAGGAATTCTGGGAACTGGTCTCGTCACCCGTGCCCTGGAGTCCGCTGCTGAGGGGCGAGCATGGGCGCACCGTTTTCAGTGAGGCGAGCGCCGCCCTGGTCGCGACCTTCGGCGTGCCCGGCTTCTTTACCCCGCGGTTTCCGCCGGCGCTGCTGTGGCCGCCGGGTAGTCCGCAGTCGCAGAGCTATTATGACACCGCGCCGCTTCGCGCCACGCTGGAGCGCCTGGTGGATTTCGACCGGATCAACGATTTGCAGACGCGCCTCAGCGTCGGCGCGGTGAGCGTGACCACGGGCAATTTCCGATATTTCGACAATGTCGAGTTCAGCAAACTCGGCAAGAAGATCGGGCCCGAGCATATCATGGCGTCCGGCGCGCTGCCGCCGGGCTTTCCCTCGATCGAGATCGAGGGCGAGCACTTCTGGGACGGCGGCATCGCCTCCAACACGCCGCTCGACTATGTGCTCGACGAAGACACCACGCGCGACCTCCTGATTTTCCAGGTCGACCTGTTCAGTGCCCGCGGGCCGCTGCCGGAAACGCTGCTCGAGGTGGCCGAGCGTGAAAAGGACATTCGCTTTTCCAGCCGCACCCGGATGAACACTGACAAGAACAAGCAGCTGCACAACACCCGCAGGGCGCTGTGCGAGTTGATCGCCAAATTGCCCGGCGAGCTCAAGAACGATCCGTCGGTGGAAGCCTTGCGGGCGGCGGTGCGGGAAAACACCGTCACCGTGGTGCACCTGATCTACCGCAGCAAGAACTACGAATCGTCTTCCGAGGATTACGACTTTTCGCATGTCGGCATGATCGAACACTGGAGCGCGGGCGTCCGTGACGTCCATCTGTCGATGCGCCGCAAGGAATGGCTGGAGCGGCCGCAATCCGGCGAAACCATGGTGACCTACGATCTCACGGGGGACGGCAGCGAAACCCTGGGCAGCCAACAGGAGTGAAGGCAATGGGTACGTTGACAGGCAAGACCGCCGTTGTGACCGGTTCGACCAGCGGCATCGGGCTCGCTTATGCGCGCGCGTTCGCCGGCGCCGGCGCCAATATCGTTCTCAACGGCATGGGCGCACCGGCCGATATCGAGAAGGAACGCGCCGGCATCGAGCGCGACTTCAAGGTCAGGGCGGTGCATTCGCCCGCCGACATGACCAGGGCCGCCGAGATCGCCGACATGGTCGCGCTGGGTGAAAAGACCTTCGGCTCGGTCGATGTGCTCGTCAACAATGCCGGCATCCAGTTCGTCTCGCCGGTCGAGGAGTTTCCGCCCGAGAAGTGGGAGGCGATCATCGCGATCAACCTGTCGTCGGCGTTTTACGGCATCCGCGCCGCGGTGCCCGGCATGAAGAAGCGCGGCTGGGGCCGCATCATCAACACGGCGTCCGCCCACTCGCTGGTGGCCTCGCCGTTCAAGTCGGCCTATGTATCGGCCAAGCACGGCATCGCCGGCCTCACCAAGACCGTGGCGCTGGAGCTTGCCACCTTCAAGATCACCTGCAACTGCATCAGCCCCGGTTATGTCTGGACGCCGCTGGTCGAAAAGCAGATTCCCGACACCATGAAGGCGCGCAACCTGACTAAGGAGCAGGTCATCCATGACGTGCTCCTGGAAGCGCAGCCGACCAAGCAGTTCGTCACCTCCGGGCAGGTCGCGGCGCTAGCCCTGTTCTTGTGCGGCGACGATGCCGCGCAGATCACCGGCGCCAATCTCTCGATCGACGGCGGCTGGACCGCGGAATAACGGCGCCGTCATGCCCTGCGAAAGCGGGCATCACGGGCCTGGTGGTTCGAGACGCCGCGCAGGCGCGGCTCCTCACCATGAGGGGTGAGACCTTATCCTGAGGAGGCGCGAAGCGCCGTCTCGAAGGATGAAGCCACGGTGCTGGAAAAGGCCTAGGACACGCTCTTCCCGAACGCCAGCACGTGCAGGCCGAGCCGTTGCCGCACGATCCAGAACAGCAGTACGGTCTCGAAGCTGAGCGAGATCGAGGTTGCCGCCGCCGCGCCGTGGCCGCCGAACCGCGGCACCAGCACCACGCAAAGAATGACGTTCATGACAAAGGCGAGCGCATAAGCCAGCGCGCAGATGTGCTGGTGGCCGAGCATGTTGAGCAGGCGCTCGACCGGGCCGATGGCGGAGCGGACCACGAGCCCGATGGCGGCGACGAACATGATGTCGTAACCGGAGACGAATTGCGGGCCGAACAGCCACAACAGCGGCTCGCCCAGCGCGAGCAGCAGCACGGTCGCGGCAAGCGACGGCCAGAACGTCCATTTGATCGCATGCGCGACATAGGCCGAGAGCCGTGCCCGGTCGCCGAGCGCGTGATATTCGGCGAAGCGGTGTGCGGTCGTCGCCGACATCGCGTAGTGAATGAAGGAGACCAGCGCCAGCGTCTTCACCACGGCGAAATACACCCCGACCTCTTCCGAGCTGCGAAACTGCTGCAGCACCAGCACGTCGGTATAGGACAGGAGCAGATAGAAGCTCTCGACCAGCAGGATCGGCAGCGAGATCGCGAGCCATCCGCGGAAATCATAGGCCTTCGCTCCCGGCTCGATATGGCCTCCGAGCCGGCGATTGAGCAGCACCATCTGGCCGATCATCGCGATCCACACCGCCGCCGCGCTGGCCAGCATCGCGATGGTCGCGCCGAGGTGGAAGCCGAGCGCGAACGCGCCGGCGGTAAATCCGATGATCAGCGCCTGACGGATAATGAATTGCGGCATCAGGCCGAGCCGCATCCAGCCATGCGAGCGGGCGATGCCGTCCTGGGTGTTGGCGACCACGAAGGCCGGCAGCGTCAGGCAGCCGATGTAAAGCGGAACCACCGCGGCCGTCTCGATCCAGGGCGACAGCGCCTTCACGAGTGCCGCCAGCAGCATCGAGACCACGGCAGACACGCCCAATGTCATCCAGCGGCTGCCGGACAGAAAGCCGCGCAGCAGCGCCTGCTCGCCGCTGGTGCGGTATTCCGGAATGATTTTCTGCGCCGACGCCGAGATGCCGAAATCCATCATGCTGCCGAGCAGCAGCACCCAGGTCCAGACATAGACGTAGATGCCGTAGTCCGATCCGCCCATCCAGCGCGCCAGCAGGATTTGCGACAGATAGGCCATCACGGCGCTGACCACGCGGATGATGAAAATGGTGCCGGCAAGCCGCTTGGTCACCGACGCTTCGCCGGAACCGCCGAGCGTCGCTCGCAGCCGCGCGAGCAGGCCGGTCGGCGAAGCTGTTGCGGTTTGAACGTCCATCACGGCCACAGCAGGAATTCCATCTGCGCCGCA
>JBDTKD010000455.1:0-8796 GCA_039935515.1 Bradyrhizobium sp. | reverse complement strand
TGAATCAGATAGCCGTTCACCGACACCAGGCCTCTGCAGCGATTCGGCCACAACGCCGCCGCCACGCAGGCGGCGCGACCGCCCCAGTCATATCCTGCAAAAACCGCGCGATTGATACCGAGCGCATCCATCAGCGCTATCAGATCGGCGCCGACCGCGGCCTGTTCTCCCGAGCGCGGCGTCGCCTGGTCGCGGAAACGGGTCGGCCCATAACCGCGCAGATAGGGAACGATGGTGCGGCAGCCCTGGGCGGCCAACATCGGCGCCACGTCCACAAAGGAGTGGATGTCGTAGGGGAAGCCGTGCATCAGCATCACCACCGGCCCGTCCGCCGGCCCTGCTTCGTAGTAGGCGATGTCGAGCACGCCGGCCTCGATCTGGCGCAGCGGTTCCAGCCGGAGCGCGGAAGAAGCGCGCGGGGCCGACGATCCGGGTTGGCCGTTAGCAGATCGCACCGGGGTCAATTCCATCGCTGCAACTCCCAACAGGGCCGAACAGGGAATACAATATCATTTCCGAGGTCATCAGAGACAAACGCTTTTATGCGTGCTGGCATGATCATTCCGATTCCGGTTCACTCGAATCATTGTCGCTTCTCCCGAGGCCTCGTGGTTCGAGACGCCGCGCAAGGCGCGGCTCCTCACCATGAGGGTTTGAGACCTCAGTCTGAGGAGCATCGCGAAGCGATGCGTCTCGAAAGATGAAGCCATTGATGTCGAAATTGCGCCAGAGCCAGCTGGCGAGTATCAACATTGTCGAACGAGAACAGCAACAGGGAGTGACGGCCCATGGTTACCGGCAAGGCCGCCCCATCGAAAAGCGGACTTTACGCGGATCCGCGCGAGGACTGGCTGGCGCTGCGCCAGGAGGAAATCATCGATCCGCAGCGTCCGATCGTCGACCCGCATCATCATCTGTGGGATCGCGGCGGGCAGCGGTATCTGATCGAGGAGATGACCGACGACATCGCCTCTGGTCACAATATTGTCGCCACCGTCTATGTCGATTGCCGCTCGATGTACCGCGCCACCGGGCCGGAAGCCTTCCGGCCGGTCGGCGAAGTCGAATTCGCCAATGGCGTCGCGGCGATGAGCGCGAGCGCCGGCTATGGCAAGGCGGCGGTCTGCGCCGGCATCGTCAGCCACGTCAATCTGTTGCTTGGTGAGGACGCACGCCCGGTGCTCGAGGCGGAGATCGCCGCCGGCAACGGCCGCTTCCGCGGCATCCGGCATTCGTCGGCGTGGGACGCCGATCCCGACGTGGCCGGCATGTATGCCACGCGCCCGAAAGATCTGCTGCTGGATGCCACCTTTCGCAAGGGATTCGCCTGCCTTGCGCCGCTCGGCCTGAGTTTCGACGCATGGCTGTTCCATCCGCAGATCGGCGAGCTGACCGATCTTGCCCGTGCCTTTCCGGACACGAGGATTGTGCTCGATCACTGCGGCGGTCCGGCCGGCATCGGCCGTTACGCCAACCGGCGCGATGAAGTCTTTTCGGTGTGGAAAGCGTCGATCCAGCAGATCGCAAAATGCCCCAATGTCACGGTCAAGCTGGGCGGACTGGCAATGCGGCTGCTCGGATATGACTTTCACGAACGGCCGATGCCGCCATCGGCGGAGGACGCCGCGGCGGCGTGGCGACCCTATATCGAGACCTGCATCGAGGCCTTCGGTCCCGAGCGCGGCATGTTCGAGAGCAATTTCCCCCCTGACAAGGGGCAGTGCGGCTATCAGGTGATCTTCAACGCCTTCAAACGCATCGCCGCGCAATATAGCGAGACCGAGAAGACGGCGTTGTTCTCGAACACGGCAACGGATTTCTACCGGCTCAAACTGGCCTGACCTTCGCACGCCTGCGTGAGCGAAATCGGCCTGCTCCGCCTGTGGCGCCTAGCCGGAGCCCATCAGGCTTTCAGCCGGGCGACCGCCGGCCGGCGCCAGTATCTTCTTGAGCTTGAGAAATACCAGCAGCGCAAAGCCGAGCCAGGCCGGCTGGGTCTTGCGGCAGAAGGCAAGCTTCCGAACCCGGCCCTCGACATGCCATCTCGCGTGCGCGCCATCCCTGAAGAAGACGACGTCGCCGGCAACATAGCGGGTTGCAGGCATGGTATCGCTTTCGAGGACGATGGAACCTTCGAGGATCAGCACCGTCTCGTCGAAATCATAGTACCAGTTGAACCTGCCCTCGCTGCACTCCCAGACCATCGTCGAGGCGAGCCCGTCGGCACTCTCGGAGAGAACACACCGTTGCGCGACCGGGTTACCCTCGATGATCCAGGACGGCTCGATCGGCCGCGGCGTCAGGTTGACGGCGAGATTGGTCGTTTCGATCAGCGTGCGAGACATCACGAACCTCAAACGGACACATTCAAAATCGTATTATGATTCAACGCGATGCAACCACGCGATGGTTCACGCAAAGTAGCGGGCGACTGCTTAAGCTTTTCTTACGGACATCGCTGCAATCAGCGTAGAACGATGTCGCGGATTGTGGCTCGGCCGCCCGCGGCAGAACCGGCCATCGTGATCTTTCGAACGGGGATTGCGTGAATGGGGGTGTGCCGCTCAGCCCATGCGGACGTCGATGGCAAGTTATATTGAAAGGCGATCCGTGAGGCCGGCTTTATTCACGCCGCCCGGCGAACTCCACCCGAGTCACGCCCATTCGCCCTTGCGGAATACGGGGACGCGCCGGCCGGCCGCATCGAGGCCATCGATGTCGATTTGATCCGAGCCGATCATCCAGTCGATATGAATCAGGCTCTGGTTGCCGCCCTGGGCCGCGATCTGCTCGGGCGTCAGCCTGGCGCCATCGATGAAACATTTGGAATAGCATTGCCCGAGCGCGATATGGCAGGCGGCGTTCTCGTCGAACAGGGTGTTGAAGAACAACAGTCCGCTTTTCGAGATCGGCGAGGAATGCGGCACCAGTGCCACTTCACCGAGCCGGCGCGCGCCCTCGTCGGTATCGAGGACTTTGTTCAGCACTTCCGCTCCCCGCGTGGCCGTCGCCTCGACGATACGGCCGCCATCGAATCGCACCGCGATGCCGTCGATCAGCGAGCCCTGATAGGACAGCGGCTTGGAGTTCACGACATGTCCGTCCACCCTCCGGGCATGCGGCGTCGTGAACACCTCTTCGGTCGGAATATTGGCGTTGCAGGTGATCCCGTTCTTCGCCGTCGAGGCGCCGCCCTGCCATTCATGGCCGTCCGCAAGCCCGATCGTCAGGTCGGTGCCGGGTCCGGAATAATGCAGCGCGCTGAACCTCTGACCGTTCAGCCATTCGGTGCGGCTGCGCAGCATGGCATTGTGCTTTTCCCATGCGGGGATCGCGCCATCACGATCGACGCGCGAGGCCGCGAAGATGGCGTCCGCGAGCCTGGCGACGGCGACGTCCTCTTCGTCATCGGGAAACACCAGCTTGGCCCATGACGGGCTGGGATAGGCGATAATGTTCCAGTTGATATCGAAAGTAACGATCCGTTCCAGCGCCGGCTTGTAGGCGATGGAGTTGGCCTTGCTGGCGCGCGCAACCTTGCCGGGATCCTGGCTCGAGAGCAGCATCGGATCGTCGCCGACAATGGCAAGCCGCGCGGTGTTGGCGGCAAAGGCCTTCGACATTCCTTCATAGAGCCAGCCGGCCGCGCGATCGAAGCTGTGGTCGTGCCCGAACCGATAGCGCGACAGCGTGATCGCCTCGTCGGACAGGATGGGCGTGACCAGGCCCGCACCGGCCTTGTAGGCATGTTCGGTGACCTTCCGCACCAGCGGCAGCGCCACCGTGGGCGCCGTCAGCAGCAGATCCTGCCCCGCTTGCAACCGCACTCCGACTTTCACCGCCACCTCGGCCAGCCGGTCGAGCTTGACGGGGTCGATCGGCGTCGAGAAGTTGCGCTGGTGTGCGGTCATGACGGGTCCTCGTCCAGATCAAGTCGGTGCTGCACAGATAGGCCAACCGGCCTGACCATTCAACGCCTCGAGGCTGCCAGCACCCGGTCGACCATTTCAGGCGCGAGACCGAGATAGTTCCCCGGCGAGGTCAGCCGATCGATGGTGGCGCGATCGATGCACCCGGAAACCTGCGGGTTCGCCGACAGCGCCTCCGCGAGCGTCAGATGCTTCTCGTTGGCGAGCCGGCAGGCGTCATAGACGACGTCATGAGCCTCCTGCCGGCCAAGCTGCGGGGCAAGTCCCATCATGACGGCTTCGGCGACGATCAACCCGCGGCTGAGATCGAGATTTTCCGCCATCTTGTTCTGGTCGACGATCAGGCCGCCCAACGCGAATTTCGCCTGGTGCAGCGCGCCGGCGGTCAGCACGAAGCTCTCCGGAATGGCCATCCACTCGGCAAGCCACGGCCCGGTGGCGCGCTCGAAATCCTGAACCATCGCATCCAGCATCAGCCCGGCGTGCTGGCGCACGCCCTTGCATGCCGCCAGCATCAGTTCGGACGAGATCGGATTGCGCTTCTGCGGCATCGTCGAGGACGCCCCGCGCCCCTTCACAAACGGCTCATAAAGCTCGGCGAATTCTGTCGAGACCATGATCATGATGTCGAGTGCGATCTTGCCGAGCGAACCGGTCACGAGACCGAAGAAATTGACGACCTCGGCAAGGCCGTCGCGCGCGACGTGCCATGTCGAGACCGGAATGCCGAGACCAAGCTCTTGGCAAAACGCCCTCTGGACGTCGAAGCCGCTGTCGCCGAGCGAGGCGAGCGTGCCGGCGGCGCCCGCGAACTGGCCGACCAGGACGCGCGGCTTCAACTGCTCAAGGCGTTCGGCGTGACGATCGAACATCGCCAGCCAGATCGCGGTCTTGTAACCGAACGTCACCGGCAGCGCCTGCTGTAGATGGGTGCGGCCCGCCATCGGCGTGTCGCGATGGCGCCTCGACAGATCGGCGAGGATGGCGCGCAGCGCCGAGATGTCCGCTTCGATGATCGAAAGACCGTCACGGACCTGGAGGATGACCGCGCTATCCATGATGTCCTGCGTGGTCGCACCCCAATGAACATAGCGCCCCGCCTTGCCGCACTGCTTCACGAGCTGATGCACCAGCGGCAGGATCGGATAGCCGACGATTTCGGTCTCGCGGCGCAGCAGATCGAAATCAAGCGAGGAGGCATCCGTTCGTCTGGCAATTTCCGCGGCGGCCTCTGGCGGGATCACGCCGCACTGGGCCTCGGCTTTTGCCAACGCGACCTCGACCTCGACATAGCGGGAGATCAGGCTGAAATCGGAGAACACCTCGCGCATCGGGGGCGTGCCGAAGGCGTCGCGGAACAGGATGGAATCGAGGACCGTGGTGGAGGTCGGAAAAGAGGGCATATCGTTTCCTCGGGGCCAGGGTGCGGAAACCGGCGGTCGCGGGCGAATCGAAAGATGATGTATTTTACATCATTGTAATGATATGATATATCAAATATCACATGCAAACATGGAATTTTGGTATTGATCACGTCATTCCAGATGCGGGCAGCGCGAGCGCTGCTTGGCATTGATCAGAAGACATTGGCGGACCTCGCGAGGGTCTCGCTGCCGACGATCCAGCGGATGGAAGCCAGCCATGGCAACGTGCGCGGGGTCGTGGGGTCCCTGACCAAGGTGGTCGATGCGCTGAATCGCGCGGGCGTGGACCTGATCGGCGAGCATGCGCGGAGCGACGACGGCGGACGCGGTGTGCGTCTCAGGCAACCGGGACCGCCGGCCCGCATCTGACCGCACGGCTCTCCCCGCCGAAGCGCGGTATCGCAGGATACCGGGAGCGGGAAGGCATGGACAGCATAAGCACGAATGTGGCTCGGCCTCGGGTGGCGAGCTTTGCGGATCTGTTCACGCCAAAACTGGTCACGGTCCTTCGCGAGGGCTATGGGCTGGACAGCTTCCGCGCCGATATCGTCTCGGGATTGACGGTCGCGATTGTCGCGCTGCCGCTGTCGATGGCGATTGCCATCGCCTCGGGCGTCACGCCCGATCGCGGGCTTTATACCGCCATCGTCGGCGGTTTTTTTGTGTCGCTGCTCGGCGGCCCGGCCGGCGCGTTCATCGTGCTGGTCGCGCAGGCCGTGCAGCAGCATGGCGTCGACGGCGTTATCCTCGCCACCCTGATGGCCGGTGCAATCCTGGTCGTTGCCGGCCTGCTGCAACTAGGCACCTATGTCAAATTCATCCCCTATCCCGTGACCGTGGGATTCACCGCTGGCATCGCCGTGATCATTCTCGCGAGCCAGATCAAGGACCTGTTTGGTCTCTCGCTGCATGATGCGGAACCGGCCGCGCTGTTGCCCAAGCTCGCGGCGCTCGGGAACGCGCTCGGCACGATCAAGCTGCCGGCGCTGCTGCTGGCGACGCTGACCATTGGGCTGATCGCCGTGCTGCGGATCCTGCGGCCGGATTGGCCCGGCATCCTGATCGGCGTCGTTGCCGCAACCGTGATGGCGTCGGCGCTGGCATTGCCGGTGGAAACGATCGGCACGCGCTTCGGCGGCATCCCGGAATCGATTCCGTGGCCGTCATTGCCGGTGCTGTCGCCGCAGAAGATGCTGGCGGTGCTGCCCGATGCCATCGCCTTCGCGTTGCTGGCATCGATCGAATCGCTGTTATCGGCGGTGGTCGCCGATGGCATGACCGGACGGAGGCATCGCTCGAATTGCGAACTGGTGGCGCAGGGCGTCGCCAATATGGCGTCAGCCCTGTTCGGCGGCATCTGCGTCACCGGCCTGATCGCAAGGACCGCGACCAATGTGCGCGCCGGCGCGCGCAGCCCGGTCGCGGGCATGATGCATTCGCTGTTCCTGCTGCTGTTCATCCTGATTGCCGCGCCGCTCGCCAGCTACATTCCACTTTCGGCGCTGGCGGCGGTGCTGGTGGTGGTCGCCTGGACCATGGCGGAGAAGCAGGAGTTCTGGACGCTGCTTCGCTCCTCCTGGGGCGACGCCGTGGTGCTGCTCGCCACCTTTCTGCTGACGGTGTTCCGCGACCTGACTCAGGGGATTCTGGTCGGCTTTGCGCTTGGCGCGGTGCTGTTCATCAACCGCATGGCGGAGGCCACCGGCATCGAGGCAGGAATCCCGCTGGCGGCCGGCGACCGGGCGGACGACGCCAATGGCGATCGCCGGCCCTACGACGCGAGCCTCGCCACCGATCCGGATGTAATGGTGTACCGCATCACCGGCGCATTCTTCTTCGGCGCCGCCGCCGCGATCGGAACCGCGCTCGACAGCATCAGCGACCGGCACAAGGCATTCGTGATCGATTTTGCGGCGGTGCCGCTGCTGGACTCGACCGCCGCGAACACGATTCATCGCATGGCGGTGAAAGCGCGGCGGCACGGCGGCCGGCTGTTCATCACCGGGGCCTCACCGGCGGTGCGCCGGGCCCTGCTGATCCACGGCGTGCGGCCGCCGCTCGCGCGCTTTCGCGACAGCATCGATCGCGCCGTCGCCGACATCAAGGCCGGTTTGCAGGAGCCGGACCACGAGCAACCGGCGGTGCCTTGATGCTCAAGGAAAAAACGTTTGTTCCAATCGAGCGGCCCGTCTAGGCTTCGAGCCGCAGCCGCGACCCCTTGGGTTGCGTTGTAACAAAACGGAACATGCCGGTGACATCCCTGGAACCAGCGCCGCGCCGCCTGATCGTCGGAATTTCCGGCGCGTCGGGGGTGATGTATGGCGTTCGACTGCTGCAACTTCTGCGCAATGCCGGCGTCGAAACCCACCTCGTGATGTCGAAGACGGCAGAGATCACCTTTGCCTACGAGACCGCGCTCAAGATTGCGGATGTGAAGGCGCTGGCGCACACCCATCATCGCATCGACGACATGGCGGCTTCCATTTCAAGCGGGTCTTTTCGTACCACAGGCATGATCATTGCGCCCTGCTCGATCAGGTCGATGTCCGAAATCGCAACCGGCGTGACCACGACCTTGCTGACGCGGGCGGCCGACGTAACGCTCAAGGAACGGCGGCGGCTGGTGCTGATGGTGCGCGAGACCCCGCTGCATACCGGTCACCTCAGGACCATGACGGCCGTCTCGGAGATGGGCGCGATCATCGCGCCTCCGGTACCGGCCTTCTACGCCAAGCCGGATACGCTCGACGACATGGTGGATCACACCGTGGGGCGGGCACTCGATCTCTTTGGGATCGATGTCGGTGTTGTCAGCCGCTGGGGCGAGCGGTCCGAATTGCGCGGCCGTCCGCCCAGGCGGGAAGAAATTTCCTGAGCGGGAAAGAATGGCGTTCAAGCGCATTTATGTAAAGGGTATCGAAAACGTCGATCTCGGCCGCGAGCTGCAAAGGCCCACTTCGTGCGGACGATCGCTGGCTGAGTGACGATCGAGCGGCTATCCTGAAAACAGACAACACTGGTCACGGGAGGATGGTTGGGATGGCGGAAGCCGCCGGCCGCGCACTTGCCAGCACGGAGCCAGCGCCACCTTGGGTCGGGCGTTCGATTCCGCGCGTCGAAGATGCGGCGCTGCTGACCGGGCGCGGCCGCTTCATCGACGATCTCGGGGTTGCTCGCAGTACGCTGCACGCTGCCATTCTGCGCTCGCCGCATGCGCATGCGGACATCGTCGCGATCGACTCCTCCGCGGCCAGGCGCGCGCCCGGCGTCGTCGCGGTGCTCGATGGCGCCGACATCAAGGCGCTGACCGCGAGTCTCGTGGTCGGCGTCAAGGCGTCGGTCGAATGCTGGTCGATTGCGGTCGGGCGGGTGCGCTACGCCGGCGAACCGGTCGCCATCGTCGTCGCCACCGACCGCTATCTCGCCGAAGACGCCGTTGACCT
>JBDTKD010000454.1:0-4447 GCA_039935515.1 Bradyrhizobium sp. | reverse complement strand
GATCGGCGCCCGCACCGGATAGATGATCTCGCCGTCGGGTGCATTCGCCTGCCCGTATTCTTCCGCAATCGTCCGGCCGGTGATGGTCAGGCAATCGCCATCGATGTGCCCACTTTCGACCAGCGCTCGAATGACGACAGCCGTGCCGCCGATGTCGTAGACGTCCTTCGCAGTATATTTGCCGCCCGGCCGCAAATTGCCGATCAGCGGCGTCCGTGCAAAGACCTCGCCGACCTCGTCGAGGCCGAACGACAGGCCGGCCTCGTTGGCCAGCGCCGGCAGATGCAGCGCAGCGTTGGTCGATCCGCCGGTGGCCGCGACAATGGCCGCGGCGTTTTCCAGCGATTTTCGCGTCACGATCTCGCGTGGCAGCGGGCCACCCCGCTGCAGCATCTGCATCACGAGGCGCCCCGCCTCGCGCGCGACCTGCGCCCGCTCGGCGTACACGCCGGGGATCATCGAGACGTTGGGCATGGTCAGGCCGATCGCTTCGGAGACCATGGCCATGGTGTTGGCGGTGAATTGTCCGGCACAGGCGCCGATCGTCGGCAGGCAGTTGCGCTCGATGCCGGCCAGCGTGGCCTGGTCGATTTCGCCGGTCATGAAGCCGCCGACGGCCTCATAGGAATCCAGCACCGTCAGGGTTCGTCCCTCGAACCGCCCGGGCAGCGCGCTGCCGCCATAGATGAAAATCGACGGCACGTTGCACCGGATCATCCCCATCATCACGCCGGGCAGCGTCTTGTCGCACCCGCCGAAGCCGATCAGGGCGTCGTAGGCAAGGCCGTGGACGACGGCTTCGATCGAATCCGCGATCAATTCGCGCGACAGCAGCGAGAACTTCATGCCCTCGTGATTCATGCTGATACCGTCGGAGACCGAGATGGTGGTGAATTCCCGCGGCGTGCCGCCGGCTTCGGCGATTCCGGCCTTGGCGGCATCAACCTGGAAATCGTGTGTCATGTTGCAGGGGGTCTGCTCGCCCTTCATGCTGACGACGCCGATCATCGGCTTGCCGATCGCCGCATCGTCGAGCCCCATCGCCCGCATGAAGGCGCGGTGCGGCGCACGATCGAGGCCATCGGTGGTCACCCGTGATCGCCACTTCTTCATGGGCATCTTCTCTCAGCGCCTGCAACCCGTGGAATTCCGTCATTGCGAGGAGCGTCAGCGACGAAGCAATCCATTCCACCTAGCCGGCCAGATGGATTGCTTCGCTTCGCTCGCAATGACGCGAACAATGTCACTCGGTCATTCCGGGATGCGCCTCTTGGCGCAGGCCCGGAATCCATAACCACCATCGTGAGTATGGATTCCGGGCTCGCGCCAAGAGGGCATGCCCCGGAATGACGGCGCCCTACTGCAAGGGCGCCACGATGGTCGGGTGCTTGAACTGCGCGACGTCCATCTTCGGCAGCATCCCCGCCTGATGATAGATGTCGAGCATCTTCTGGATTGCCTCGAAATTCGGCGCAGCGCCGGGATCCCTGCCGAAATCATTGTCCTTGAGCAAATAGGTATCGAGCACGGGGATCGGCGCCTTCAGCACCTCGGAAACCACCTTGAGGGTCTCATTGCGGTCGGCGAGCGCCTTCTTCATGCCGAGGGTGATATCGCGCACATAGGCCCTTACCAGGTCCGGGTTTTTGTCGACGAAGTCGGCGCGGCAGGCTTCGAGGATGTGGACGATGTTCGGCATTTCCTCGGACAGCGAGAACAGCTTGCGGGTACCGCCCTTGGCCTCGGCGTGGGCGGCGAAGGGCTGGTTCATGTTCACGGCGTCGACGCGGCCCTGACGCAGCGCGTCTTCGGAAACGGCAAAGCCGACCTCCACCAGCTTGATGTCCTTCTCCGGATCGACGCCGTTCTTCTTCAGGAGCATCGCGAACGGCCCATAGGTGCCGCCGCCGATCACCGAGATGCCGACCGTCTTGCCCTTGAGGTCGGCGATTTTCTTGATCGGGGAATCGTCCTTGACCGCCCAATAGACCGAGAAGCCGCCGGGCTTTTCAAAGACGTGCTGTGCCACAATGTAGGCCTTCAGATTTCCGCCGACCACGCCATTCGCAAGCGACAGCGGCGCCTGGGTCGCGCAGTCGAGCGCGCCCGCGGCAAGCGCCTGGGTCATCGGCGCGGTGCCCTGGAACTGAGTCCATTCGACATTGTAGGTCTTGCCGAGATCCGGGAATTCCGCCGGCCGGCGCATCATCCAGTATTTCGATTCCTCCGCCGGGATAGTCCAGCCGACGCGGATGGTTGGTTGTGCCTGCGACGCGCTCGCGCCGGCCAGCAGGCAGGCCGCTGCCCCTGCCGCCAAAACCCATTTCGAGGCTAACCGCATCATCCCCACTCCACTTTCCCGTTGCCTGCGAGCTCTGCCACACTGGCTTGCAACAAGCCTTTCATGGTTCAAATGATCAGGCAAGCCATCCAGGGCTCGCCTTTCGTCGGCCACCCGGGCGGGGCTATGGTAGGGCCGGCAGGCCGGGCGGTTTCGGCTGCAACGGGGGAATTGAAATGGCTGACGTCGGCGGGGGAAATACCGAAAAGCTCGGATATCTCGGGCTCGGGATGATGGGTTTTCCGATGTCACGACGCCTGATCAAGGCCGGTCATGACGTCACGGTGTGGAATCGTTCAGCCGCCAAAGCGGTTGCCCTTGTCGAGGCTGGCGCGAAGGCTGCCGCGTGTCCGCGCGACGTGGCTTCCGCTGCCGGCATCATCTTCATGTGCCTCACCGACGCTGCTGCCGTCGAAGCGGTGGTGTTCGGCCGCGATGGCGTCGCGGAGACGCCCGGCGCCGGCAAGCTCGTCGTCGACTTCTCGTCGATCCATCCGGACGCGGCCCGTGGCATCGCCGCACGGCTCCAGGCCGCCAACGGCATGGGATGGATCGACGCGCCGGTCTCCGGCGGCACCATGGGTGCGGAAGAAGGCACGCTTGCGGTCATGGCCGGCGGCGATGCCGCCGACATCGAACGGGTGAGGCCCTATGTTCTGTCGATGGCGCGACGGCTCACGCCGATGGGCCCGACCGGCGCGGGCCAGACCGCGAAACTCTGCAACCAGGTGATCGTCGGCTGCGCCATGGCGGTGCTCGCGGAAGCGACGCGGCTCGCGGTCAACGCCGGGATCGACGCCGGGCGTCTGCCGGAAGCGCTGGCCGGTGGCTTTGCCGATTCCATCCCGCTGCAATTGTTCGTCCCCCGCATGGTGCAGGGGATTCATTCGCCACCGCTCGGCCATATCGCCACCATGCTGAAGGATCTCGATACCGTGGTCGACGTGGCGCGCACCACCTCGAGCCCGGTGCCGATGTCGGCGCTGGCCGCACAATTGTTCCGCCTGGCCAAAGCGGCGCGCGGCGCCGATGTCGATGCGCTCGAGATCTACAAGCTGTCAGCCGCGCAGACGGGATAGAAATGGACTGGTGAAATTCGTCATGCCGGGACAAGCCCGGCCATGACTAAATCGCGAAGAATTTCGCTCATCGCCGATTGCCGCTACGATCCCCAAACAAGGAACGCCTCATGTACAGTCCGGCCGGCGTAAAGACCTCGTCCAATGTCCCGGTGCCCGCGCAAATGAAAGCCTGGGTTCTGGGCGGCTCTGACGAACTGTTCCTGCGCGACAAGCCCACCCCGGTTCCGGGGCGGGCCGAAGTGCTGGTGCGCATCGACGCCGTGGCGATCTGCGCCACCGACCTCGAGATCATCCATTCGGGATCGCCAGCGAGCATCCAGGGCGGCCTGCCCTTCAACAAGAATTTTACGCCCGGCCACGAATACATGGGAACGGTGGCAGCCCTCGGACCCGACGTCGACGAATTCGAGATCGGCGAACGAATCAGCGTGGAAATCCACGCCGGATGTGGTCAGTGCAAACGATGCCGCCAGGGCATGTACACCTCATGCCTGAACTACGGCCGGCCGGACAAGGGCCATCGCGCCAACGGCTTCACCACCGACGGCGGTTTTGCCGAATACGCGGTCAACCATATCAACACCCTGGCGCGGGTACCCGACACCATGAGCGACGCCGAGGCGACGCTTGTCGTTACCGCCGGCACCTCGATGTATGGACTGACCGAACTGGGCGGGCTGGTGGCGGGCGAAAGCGTGGTGGTGATCGGCCCCGGCCCGATCGGGCTGCTCGCGGTGGCCGTCGCCAAGGCGCTGGGCGCTAGCCCGGTGATCCTGACGGGGACCCGCAACAAGCGGCTGGCGATAGGCAAGGAGCTTGGCGCCGACCGCGTCATCAACATCGCCGAGGAGAATGCGGTCGACATCGTCAGGCAGCTTACCGGCGGGATCGGCGCGGATTACGTGGTCGAGTGCGCCGGCACCGAAGCCACCGTCAACCAGGCCATTCACATGGCCAATCGCGGTGGAAAGGTTTGCCTGGCGGCGTTCCCGCACGATCCCGTGACGATGGATCTCGCGCATCT
>JBDTKD010000453.1:0-4652 GCA_039935515.1 Bradyrhizobium sp. | reverse complement strand
TTTTCCATGTTGAATTCTCCTGAATGATAATCCCGGTGAATGATAATTCCGGCCCTGGTCCTCTACGCTCCGCGCTCGGAAGAGCCGAGCATACAGTCAGTCGTACTTTCGAGGCCGTCGTCTTTAGCACACGATAGACAGAACTGATCTTGCGAAGGTAGACTCGGAAAGTACTCAGTCCCGTCATAACGGAACAAAGGGTGGATGCGTTTGAAGAGCGCCTTGATCGAATGGCGCGATCAATCGCTCTCAGCGCGGGCTTCGCCAACTCCAGCCGACGGACACCGGGAGAGCCCTGACGTGGAGAAGGGCCGATTCGACGGGTCGCTAAGAGCCTGGTCTGCGCGCGTCCCCAGGTCGACCAAACGGGTCTAGGTAGTTTCCGATCCTGCTAACGCGGCTTCCGTCCGCTATGATTCAACCCCCGTATCCGTGAACGGTACGCCGAAATTGACGGCAGTCGCTGTCAAACGCAGGAGCGAAACACTTGTCCTGCCCACAAGTCAGCGGGGTCTAAATAGATGAAAGCCCTGCGTATCCTCCTGGTGGAAGATGCTTTCTAATAGGTATGCTGCTTGCCGAATTGCTTGCAGAGATGGGGCACGAAGTGTGCGCCGTCGAGACAACCGAGGCCGGCGCAGTTGCGGCGGCCCTTCGACACGCGCCGGATCTGATGATCGTCGACGTTCAATTGGACGAGGGCAATGGCATCTCGGCCGTTGGAGAAGCCATCCGCAGCAAGTTCATTCCGCACCTTTTTATTAGCAGTGATATTGCAAAAGTCCTGGCCGTCAGGCCGTGGGCGGTAGCGCTTCAGAAGCCATTTCGCGAGCCGGAGCTTGCTCGATCTATTCACCGAGCGCTAGGATCGATCGACGAAAATTCTGCAAATCACGCCGCGAACGATGCGAATCGGAGCGGCTAAGTCGACGATGGCTCTGGTGCCCAGATTCGGGGCTAACGGGTACCATAAATGAAGTCGACATTTTCCCGTCGCGGTGGATTTGCCGGAGCCGGGTTCGCCGACCAGCGCCAGTGTCTTGCCGGCCTCACGGATGACTGCCTACCGATCGGTGGATGGCCCTCAGTAGATCTGAGGACCCGTAATCGTAGCCGGCGTGCTATTGTTAAAGCTAATTTGGCGCCTTGGTCATCGAAGTGCGCATCCGGGGATGAGAAGACGCCGTCTATTCCCAAAGGACCCATACATGCAAACCAACATAACAGTGCCGACAAACATAAAATCCCAGATGAAGCTTTCGATTGGACGATGGTTCAAGAAGGTCGGAGACTCAGTCACCCTCGACGAGCCTTTGGTCGAAATTGATACCGATAACGTGACACACGAACTTCGGGCTACGGCTACCGGTGTTCTATCCCAGGTTCTGGTGAAGGACGGGGCTTCCGTTGAGCCCAACGCAGTGCTCGGAATCATCGCGGAGTATTGAGGAGCGCTTGGCTGCAACGAAGGAGAGCATGGCAAACGCAAGATAGTAACGAATTCAGTGAGCTTGCGGGCGCCATGCGAGAGAGGGCGGTCAGATATCCATAGGGATCATGACCAAAAAGCCGAATAACGCTCGGCGAATGGCGCTCGGAAAGTGATCGACAAACAGCTTAAGGTGGTTAGCTGATCGCTGCTGCCCCTGATTTTGCCGACGCCCGCGGGGTCTAACTTCCCCTCGGGCATCCCACGCTGCCGCCAGCGCCTTCTCCAACCGCCGTATACAAAAGGAAGTTGTATTCGGTCGCTGATGCCCCGTCGCTGGGCGGAATGCTCTTTTATCACACCGCGCTCGGCCTGCAGGTGGTGATCGAGGATTACGTTCACTCCGGCTCCGAGTTCGCAGCCGTGATCGCCGTCCAGTTCGTCTGCTGCGGTCTCGCCGTGATCGGGATCGTCGCTACCCTGCGCATCGCTCTTGGCGGTTGAACAATGCGCGCGGTCCGCGCCACCACATGAAGCCGGGCGAACCTCGCCGGGAAGAAGGCTTATGTTCTCATTTTGGCGGCGGACTTTCAGCGGGATAGACGATCATTCCGTCGCCGCGAACGACCGCGCCGGGCGTCAGGCTCGCCTCATCGACGTGCGTCTTACCAAGGATGCGCTTCACTTGCTCGCCGTCGGCGAGAAGATAGTCCGTAATGATCCGCCTGTGGCAGCGTCACCAGACGGCTTCAGCACACATGATCGCGCAACTTCGCCGGTTGCCTTGCTCACGAAGCCGGGCCAGACCGGCGGCGAAGGGCGCCGTCAGCGCATAGTCCGCGTAGTTTCGAAAGCTGCAGCACCCGCCAATAGGCGTTGAGTGACGGGTCCGAGCCGCGCAACTTGCCGCGCAGCCCGCCAAGCTCTGCGATATGCTCGTAGCCAATCTGCCGGCGCGCCAGTTCATCAGGCAAGGCGTCAAGATTGAATTGCGGATTGGTGCGAGACCGCGGCATCGATCGGACATCGACGACCATGTCGACGCCGGATTGCCGCAGCAGATCGACAAATTCGACGATCGTCCTGGTCGACTGTCCTATGGTGAAAAAGGTGCTCGTCGGGGACTTCAATGCACGTGATTTTTGCATACAAAAATCTGCCGAAAAGCGGGTTGGATTTGAGCAGAAATCTTGAGATGTGCAACACAGTCGGCTCAGACCAGCAATGGCCTGTCGACGCGAGCGACCGGATGCCCATTCTCCGTGTCAACTCTAATAGCGAAATCGCAGCGGTCGATATCTAGAGCGATATCCTGATCACCCGGCAGCAAATGCGGGCGCTTGGGGTCGCGAAAGCCCGCAGCTTCGCCTCCCGCTAAGATTAGCTGACGCACTGCTTCGGCATCTCCCTGTCGGTCTTCTATCAGGTTGCGCAGGTGGAGAGCGCATACCTCGTCTCGTCCGTTCTGGCAATCGTTTCCTTTCCCATCGCCACCAACGTAATCCGTTTTGATGCCCCCGCTGCCATTGCGCGGGCAGTCGCGCTCGCCGTGACCAATGATGCGGCGTAGAGACGCTCGGCCTGCGCCGCCGCGACAATCCCTTGGGTCCCGGCGCTTGTCCGCTGGATGATGGTCTTTCCTCGGAGGTCAGCGCGAGACAACTCGAACGGCGAGTTCCCGAAGTCAAATTCTGGCGGCGCACGGCCTCGCACCTCGCCCATGCATATTTGCCCAAGGCCGCGTTCACGCATCGATAGTGCCTCCTCGACAGTGCCGACCATGGTTATTCGATTTGCTCCGTTCGCGAGAATGCCACGGCGGCACTCGTGAAGGCGCAAAATACATCGATGATTGCGACCGTGCCGGTCGCGCGCTTCGCACCCTCAAGAAGGCTTTCCACCACAACTTCCATCACCGTCATCCAATTCGACCAGAACTTAGGGACAATAGCGGAACCAGCTTCTTGAATGTCGTACACGTGGGGGAGCTATGGCGAGGTCCGTTACCACAGGCGCGCGGGCTGCAGCCAAAAAGTTCCACAATCTTTCTTATGAACAATAGCCGCTGTCATCGCTTGGTCCGGTGAGACATCACCAGAACGGACTTTGTTATGCTGAATATCGACCACACACACAGCCGCGCGATTTATATGGAAATCGGCGAAAGCATGCTTCCCGACCATCCAGAGTTACCGGCCAGCATTGGACGTCAACTGGATCGGCTTCGCGAATTGGACGAAGAGTCGTCGATTGTTCCGCCAATGGATGCGGCGACGCGCTGGTGACGGTGCGTGATGGTGGCTCGCCCGCTGCGGCGGAGGAGCCGCCGATCGTGTCGCCGATTCTGGTCACCCGATCGTCGCTGGCCGAAGTTCAACCGCCCGAGCCCAATCCCTTAACCGGCAAGCCGATGACGACGACCGAAAGATTTTACGCTTACTACAACATCGGCGGCGCCGCCGACCGCTGGTGAGCATTGTCGGTCATCAAATGCTTTGCGACAGCTGCGAAGTTATTGACTAGAGGCTCCGGCTCATCGGTCGAGTTAAGTTAAGCGGCTTTCTTTTGATGCTGCAAGCGGCGGTTCTTGATTGTGCCAAGTCCGCGGAACGGACACGCATGGCTCTACCGCGTTGGCGCGCGCATGGACGCCGGCTGGCCTGGCAGCTTCAGCCTGGGCCCGACCTCGGTCAGCTTGCCGCGGGCGAGGTGAAACACCCGCAGGTCCTTATCGAAATAGTTGCCCACGTATAAGTAGTCGCTCTTCGGGCTGTAAGCGATGCCCTCCGGCAGGCCGCCGAGCGTAGCACGCGCTGTCACCGTCAGCTTACCGCCGGTGCCGATCGACATCAGAACGAGTTCGCCGCCTTTGGTCTTGAACCAGTCGCTGTCCTTGGCCGCGGAACCGAGCAACAGTGGGGTGGCTGCGGTCTTCCCATCGGACGCTTTCGGCCTCGCGGTTGGAGCCGCTTGCGCCTTTTCCCTTGCCATCGCCGGCCAGGTTCTCACGTTCCATACCAGAGCCTGGTCGAGCTTCGATGGCGAACCTTCGGCAATCGCTTTTGCGAGGGAGGTAATGCACTCCCGCAAAATCAGTCCGCGGTGGAGGGACCAGCTCTGGCGGGAGGGATCGCGTCACGGGTGCAACAGGGGTTCGAATCCCTCCCTCTCCGCCACCGTTTTGCGATAGCGCAGAAGTCCTTCGAAAACAGGGGTTTCTTGA
>JBDTKD010000452.1:0-10660 GCA_039935515.1 Bradyrhizobium sp. | reverse complement strand
ATTGCCATATTCCAGGATCTGCCGCTGCTCGTGCGTAAGATCAAAGTCCATGCATCAGCTCCGTCGCCTCCAGCCTTGCGGTCATCGATGGCTGTTTCCTGTTGCCGAATTTGCCCGCGGACCAAGGCGGCCGCGGCGCCGGCATCGCCCGCTATCTTTAGGCAGAAGGCCGCGGCAATTCAATCTAACAATCGTTAGAAACCGAACGATTGTTAGAAAACAGTCCGCGCAGGCAATTTGGCGGCGGCCAGGCCTGTTTCAGGCGCGGCGGCGTCATGCTGTCGCCGACCTCTTCGCAACCCATCGTCGCCGCATTGGTCATGACCGACCGTTGGCGAGCCGGGCCTCGAGCTCGTGGCGCTGGACCTTGCCGCTGGTGGAGCGGGGGAATTCCGAGAAGTCAATGAACCGGAAATGCCGCGGACGCTTGTAGGCCGCGAGATCGCGCCGGCACAATTCGAGCAAACCGGCTTCGGTCACGCTGGCATCGCGACGGGACACGAAGGCGACGGGGACTTCGCCCCACTTCTGGTCCGCCGCCCTGACCACGGCCACCTCGGTGACCCTGGTGTCGCTCATCAGGACGCGTTCGATCTCGGCCGGATAGACGTTCTCGCCGCCGCTCTTGATCATGTATTTGGCGCGATCGACGAAATCGAGCGTTCCGTCGTCATGGCGCCGGAACACGTCACCCATGTGGAACCAGCCGCCGCGGAAATCGCGGGCGTTGGTTTCCTCGGCCTGCC
Organism: Bradyrhizobium sp.; assembly: GCA_039935515.1. Classification (GTDB taxonomy): domain Bacteria; phylum Pseudomonadota; class Alphaproteobacteria; order Rhizobiales; family Xanthobacteraceae; genus Bradyrhizobium. Next base: position 9,914 of record JBDTKD010000452.1, on the reverse strand, counting down.
AATAGCCGGAGAACAGCGTCGCGCCGCGAATGGCAAGCTCGCCGGGCTCGCCTGGCGCGACGTCCCGATCGGAAGCATCGACCAGTCTGACCTGGCAGAACGCGCTCTGCTGCTTGGACAGCCGGGGCGGAATTTCGCCCACGGCGATCAGGGCTCGCGTCGCCGGCGGCAGTCCGGTTTCGGTCGAACCGAAACTGTTGAGATACGGCGCCTGCAACAGTTCAGTCACTTCGGCGATCGCATGCGGCGGCACCAGATCGGCCATCGCGCCGCAGACGCCGATACCCCGGACCATCGCTGATTGCGCCTTCAGCGCCGCGGCAAACGCCTCCACCATGCCGGGAATCAGCACCAGCCAGCCGATCCGGTGGCGTGCGACGGCGTCGAGCAGCGGTTCGACCTGGAAACCGTCGATCATCACCACCGTGCCGCCGCGCAGCAGGGTCGCCAGGCCATGATCGGTTGAGGCCATATGAAACATCGGCGCCCACGCCACAAAGCTGTCGCGATGCGAAATGTTGAGTTCGGACGTGAACACCAGCGCCCGCATCACCATCGCGCGATGCGAAATCACCGCGCCTTTCGGCAGGCCGGTAGTGCCGCTGGTGTAGAGAATCACCAGGCCGTCTTCGCAATCCGCCGCGATCGGGGCGGCGCGGGCGCTGTGTTGCTGCAGCAGCCGTTCATATTGCGGGCCGATCTCGATGGTCTGATGGAGTTCAAGGGCAAGCGGCGGCAGGCCGCCGGCCAGCGCTTGCTCGACGATCACGAGCTTCGGCGACACCAGTTCGACGCAGTAAGCGAGTTCGCGCGGCGACAGCCGCCAGTTCAGGCATGCGGTGATGACGCCGAGATTGGCGGCGGCCAGTTCGATCTCGAAATATTCCGGCCGGTTGTGCGACAACAGCGCCACCCGGTCGCCGCGGCGAAGACCGTGACTGGCAAGCATGGCGGAGGCGCGCTCGACCCGCTCCAGCAATTCCCTATAGCTGATGTGCCGTCCCTGATATTCGATCGCGACGGCCGTCGAGTGAACCTGCGCGCAGCTGCGAAACAACTCGCCGACCGTGGGAACGGCGCCCGCCAGCACGGACGGCGCGTCTTTCAATCCGCCTGTCATCTGCTGTTTACTCCCAATGACGTTGTTTCGCCGTGTTGCGGCCGACGATTGGGTGGAAACTATACGCTTGCGGCCTATCGCGATCAAACCTAAATTCTAACGCCTGTTCGAAAGCGAAGGGAAGCCGCATGTCCGACCGCTATGCCGCCTACACCAGATTGAAGATCGACTATCCGTCGAAACGAATCCTGCGGCTTACGTTCGACCGGCCCGAGACCTATAATTCGGTCGATGCCGAGACCCATACCCAGCTCACGCATATCTGGCGCGACATCAACGACGATCCGGACATCAACGCCGTGATCGTGACCGGTGCCGGCAAGGCGTTTTCCGCCGGCGGCGATTTCGAGCTGATCAAAAGCATCCTCGACAATCCGGTGACGCGGATGTCAACCTGGAAGGAGGCCAAGGACCTCGTCTACAACGTCATCAACTGCAACAAGCCGATCATCTCGGCCATCAACGGCGTCGCCGTCGGCGCCGGCCTCGTCGTCGGCATCCTTGCCGACATTTCGATTTGCGGGAAATCGGCGCGCATTGTCGATGGCCACACCCGCCTCGGCGTCGCCGCCGGCGACGTCGCCTGCATCATCTGGCCGCTGCTGTGCGGCCTCGCCAAGGCGAAATACTATCTTTTGACCTGCAAGCCGCTGTCCGGCGCCGAGGCCGAGCGGATCGGACTGGTTTCGCTGTGCGTGGAGGATGCCGAACTGCAGAAGGTCGCGCTGGAAACCGCCGAGGACCTGGCGAACGGAGCGCAGAGCGCGATCCGCTGGACCAAATACGCATTGAACAACTGGCTGCGGGTGAACGGTCCGCTGTTTGACACCTCAACCGCGCTGGAAATGCTCGGCTTTACCGGCGCCGAGGCCCGCGAAGGCCTTGCCTCGCATCTCGAGAAACGCAAGCCGGTATTCCCGCCGGATTGCCCGATCTGACAACACGCTGTCATTCCGGGGCGCGCCTCTTTCTTGGCGCGAGCCCGGAATCCATACTCCCGATCGTGGTTATAGATTCCGGGCCTGCGCCAAGCGGCGCATCCCGGAATGACGGAGGAGAGATTGACCTCACGCGGCGCCGAGTTGCTCGCGCAGCCGGTCGACGGCTTCGGGGTTGGCAAGGGCGGAGAGATCGCCGGGATCCCTGTTTTCGAATACGGCCCGCAACACCCGGCGCATGATCTTCAGATTGCGAGTGCGCGGCAAATCGTCGACGAACAGGATGGTTTCCGGCCGGTACGATGCTCCCATCGCCTCGATCAAGGCGGATGCGAGTGCGTCCGCGAGATCGCTGTTGGCTTCCACACCGGGCATCGGCACGCAGGCGCAGACGATGGCCGAGCCCTTTACCGGGTGCGGAATGCCGAACGCGGCGGCTTCCGCGACCTTGCCGGTCGCGATCAGCAGGCCCTCGAGTTCGGCCGGCCCGGTGCGCTTGCCCGAGATCTTGATGGTGTCGTCGGAGCGGCCGAGAATGTAATAGAGGCCGTCATGGCCACGCATGGCAAGTCGCCATGCACCCACAGGCCTGGCAGCGTGCTCCAGTAGCTCTCGATATAACGCCCATCGGTCTTCCACAGGCTCTTGGTCAGACCGATCGAGGCATGGCGCAGCACCAGTTCGCCGACCGTCCCGTCGGGCACGCGCTGTCCCACCGCGTCGACGATGTCGGCGCCGACGCCGAGCGCGCGCCGCGAAAACGAACCGGGGTTCATCGGGTGGTTGGGCGTCCCGGTAAAGATGCAGCCTCCGACTTCAGTGCCACCCGAAATATTGATGATCGGAATCCTGTTCTTGCAGACGTGCTCGAAGAACCACAGCCAGGGCGTCGCAGTCCATGCCTCACCGCCGGAGGCCGTGATGCGCAGGCTGGAGAGATCATAACCGTCGACCTCGAGCCCGTAGCGCATCAGGCTGCGCACGATCGTCGGCGACACGCCGAGATAGGTCACGCGATGATCGGCGATCAGGCGCCAGAATCTCCCGGTGTCCGGATAATCCGGCGTGCCTTCCGCGATCAGCAGGCTGGCGCCGGCGAAGCTCGGGATACAGGCGCACATCGCGCCCACCATCCAGCCCATATCGCTGAAAAAGAAGAAACGGTCGGACGGTTTGAAGTCGCCGCAGATGATGATGTCGCGGGTCACCATCGAGCCGACGAAGCCGATATGGGTCCAGACGCATCCCTTGGGCTCGCCGGTCGTGCCCGAGGTATAGAGCAGGATCGCCGGATCTTCGGCCTGCATTTCGGCGGTCGCGATCGCGCGATCCCGGCCTGCGACCACGTCGTGCCAGTAGTGATCGCGCCCGCCGCGCATCGGCGTTTCAAGGCCGAGACCGCGATCGAATACGATCACATGGCCGACCGAGGGCGTGGCAGCGAGCGCCACGTCGAGCACCGATTTCAGCGGCGCCGCCGTGCCGCGCCGCCAGGTTCCGCTCGCGGTGATCACCGCCTTGGCTTCCCCGTGGTTGAGCCGGGTCTGCAGCGGCGCCGGACCGAATCCCGAGAACAACGGCATCACAATCGCGCCGAGCTTCAGGATCGCGAAGAACGCGATGAATGTCTCCGGCAGGTTCGGCATGTAGATCGCGACCACATCGCCGCGGCCGATGCCGAGCCGGCTCAGGCCCTGCGCCAGCCGCCCGACCTCGGCGTCGAACGCGCGGTAGGTCAACGAGCGTCGTTCGCGCGGGTCTTCGCCCTCCCAGACCAGGAAGGTCTGGTCCCAGACCGCGGTCCCGCGGTGCCTGTCGATGCAATTGAGAACAATGTTGGTGGTGCCGCCAACGCACCAGCGCGCCCAGGGCTGGCCGCGCGACAGATCGAGCATCCGGTCGTAAGGTCGGTAAAACCTGACATCGCAGAAGCGGAAAACGGCCTTCATCAGCCAGGCAGGGTCGGTCTCTGCCTGCGCAGCCAGATCGTCGTAGTCCTGGTGCCCGGTGGCGCGAAGGAATGCGGTCAGATTGCTTTGTGCCACCAGTTCCGACGGCGGTGTCCAGAGGTACTGCGTCGCATCGTTCATGAGCTGTCTTGCGAAACGGATTCGGAGCGGGCGGGATCGCGTGAAAGCTAGCGCCTCGGTGCGATTTGCGTCAATGGCGGCGCCATGCGCCCGGCCGGCCCCAAAGCGGAAACGAGGGATGAAGCCCCAACCATCCGTCATTGCGAGGGGCGACAGCGACGAAGCAATCGAGAGTCCGGCATGACACGCGGCGGATTGCTTCGTCGCAAGGGCTCCTCGCAATGACGGCTCCGGTCGCGAAGACCTCATCGCTGAGGAGCGCGCTCTTCGCGCGTCTCGAAGGATGAAGCCACACCGAACAGGCTCTAAGGCTGCCTCGCGTATTGAACGGCGACCCGTCCGACCTTCTCGCGGGCGATCACGAGCTTCTGGATCTGCGCGGTGCCATCGCCGATCTGCAGGCCCATGACGTCGAGATAGCGCTGATGGAACGGCAGGTCGGTGGTGTAGCCGTAATGGCCGTGCGTCAGCAGGCATTGGTGGATGATCTCGCAGGCCACCTTGGGCACATACCATTTGCACATCGCGGCTTCCGCGGTGTGGGGCCGGCCGCGGTCGCGCAGCGACAGGGTGTAATAACAAAGCTGCCGCATCATGGTGAGCTGGGTTTCGGCCTCCGCCAGCGGGAAGCTCACGCCCTGAAACTGCGCGATTGGCCGCTCGAAGGCGGTGCGTTCGGTGGCGTAGCACCAGGCTTCGTCGACCGAGGCCTGCGCAGGTCCGATGCATTGCAGCCCGATCAGGGCGCGGCTGTAGTCGAATCCGGCCATGATCCTGGAGAAGCCCTTGTTCTCCTCGGCCATGCGGCATTCCGCCGGGATGAAAACGTCGTCAAAGAACACCGAACCCCGGCCCACGGGCCTTGTGCCGATGTCGTCGAAATGGGTGCGGGTGATTCCCGGCTGGTTGAACTCGACAAAAAAGGCCGTGACGCCGCGGGCGCCGTCCGCGGGCCTTCCGGTGCGCGCGAAGATCACCGCCGCGTCGCATTGATCGGAGAAGCTCATCGAGGTTTTTTCGCCGTGCAGCCGATAGCCATTGCCGGATTTCTCGGCGCGCAGCACCAGATTGGCGGCGTCCGATCCGCCGCGCGGTTCGGTCAGGCCGAGGCCGATGATGGCTTCGCCGCGCGCCACCCGCGGCAACCATTGCCGCGCGATGTCGGGAGAGGCGTGCTGGGCAATCATGCCGCCCATCAGCGACGCCAGCAGTTGTACGTAGCTCGCATTGAAATCGCCATGGGCGATCTGCTCGATGATGATCCCCGCGGTGGCGCTGCTCTCGCCAAGGCCGCCATATTGTTCCGGAAGGTCGACGCCGATCAGGCCCAGGCTGCCCATCTCCATCAGCATCGCGCGGTCGATGCGGTCCTGCCGGGCGCGGGCCTGGTAGTGCGGGGCAAGCTTCTGTGTGGCGAACCGCTCGGCGGCTTCCCGAAACGCCTGCTGCTGCTCGCTCGGCGCGTAATCCATGGCGATCTCTCCGGCAAGGCTGAGCGGGTTTCGCCAGCGGGGCTATTTCGCTTTGGCGACGGCGGGCTCGCGCCGGGAGAATTTCGCCGCGTCGATCATCTGGCGGGCGTCATGGGCGAGGTGCAGCGTTTCGCCGCCATCGATATACCACTCCTCGCCGGTGACGAATTTGCCGAGCGGCGAACTGAGAAAGATGATGGCGGCCGAGATATCCTCGACGTCGCCCATCCGGCCCAGCACATTGCGGTTGAGTTTCAGCCATTGCTCGGGCTCGATCGGGTAATGGTCCATGCCCTCGGTCCTGATGGTGCCGGGGGCGACGCAATTGAGGCGGATGCCGAATTCCGCCCACTCGAACGCCAGCGTCTTCATCATCGCTAGCACGCCGCCGCGCGCCGCGGCGGTATGGACGAAACCGCTCAGCCCGGAGCGAACGCACGCCGTCACGAACACGATGGAGCCGCCGTTTTGCAGCATGAAATGATCGGCGGTGGCCTTGGTCATCTGCCATGACCCGATCAGATTGTTGCGGATCACCGTCTCAAAGCCCTTGTTGTTGAGCTCGCGCGCCGGCGTCACAAACTGGCCGCCGGCATTGTTGACTAGGATGTCAAGGCGGCCGAACGCGTCCTTGATCCGCAGCATCGCGTTCTCGATCTGCTCGGGCAGCCGGATGTCGGCCGCAATGGCGAGGGCGTTGCCGCCAAGATCGCGGATGATCCTGGCGCAATCCTCGATCGGCCCGGCGCGGCGGCCCAGCACCGCGACGCTGGCGCCGCAGCGCGCCATCTCGATGGCGGTGGCGCGGCCCATCCCGGTTCCGCCGCCGGTCACCAGCGCGATCCGATCCTTGAGGAGGTCCGGCGCGAAGCGCATGTTCGAAAGCTGCTGCATGACGGTCTCGATCGCTGAACACCGGTTGTATTCGACCTGTTCGCGGGTATTCTAACAGGTGTTAGAATTTTCGAAAGAGCCGGCCGGTTGGCGGCGGCGCCACCAAGGTGATGCTGGAAGAAGTTACCAGGCGGATGCGATGAAACGCGGCGTTCGACCATTCGCGCGACGTCAGGCTTTCTTGACCCCGTCGAAGATCAGGAGCTCGGTACGGCGGGCGAGCTTCAACACGGCCTCCCTGGAATTGAAGCCGAACCATTCGATGGTCCAGTTCAGCGCACCCAGCACGAATATCCGCAACGGAACGATCTCGATATCGGCGCGAATTTCGCCCGCACGCCGCGCGTCCAGAAACAGCTGGTCCCAATATCTGGCATAGGCCTTCCGCAGCGGCCGGTGCGGCTTCTTGAGATGTTCGGGGAGCTGGCCATAGATGCGAATATTGGCCGAGGTGAAATCGCTCGCCTCCAGCAGCGCCACCAGATGCGCCTCGATCGCCAATCCGATCCGGCGCCGGTGCGAGACCTTGCCGGCGCGCTTCAGCGCGGTCTTGACCGCGTCGAATACGCTGAGCAGGCCGCGGTGCAGCACCTCTTCGAGAATGGCTTCCTTGGAATCGAAATAATAATAGATGCTGCCGGCCTTGATCTCGGCCATCGCGGCGATCTGGCGCAAGGTGGTGGCGGAGTATCCCTGGCGGCGAAACAGCTTCGCGGCGGCCTCCAGAATCGAATCGCGCGACTTTTCGGATTTTGAAATCTGGGCGTTGTCGCCGGCGGCCCTGGCTTTCTTCACACCGGCGGCCTCGCGTTTCGATCTGGGCGCGCGAGGCGAGGCCGGAATGCGTCGGGAGAGGCGCCTTTGAGGCCCGGAAACCAGCAAAGACCGCCGCGTCGGATTCATGTTCAAAACGCCTTCCGCTTTGCAAGTATTGACGCAGCGAAAACCCTTCGTCAACCGACGGCGGATTGGCGCCGCGAGAAGCGGTTAAGTCCTGGTAGCCCGGATGGAGCGAAGCGAAATCCGGGGCAGTCTCGCGTGCCTCGCGATTTCCGGATTGCGCTGCGCTTCATCCGGGCTACGAATCTTTCATATCGACCGGCGCAATTTCGACCAGCACGGCGCCTGCCGGCACGGTGTCGCCGACGGCACATCGGATGGCTTCGATGCGGCCGAGCGCGGTCGCCTGCAGCGTATGGATCAGCTTCATGGCCTCCATTTGCAGCACCGGCGTTCCCTGAGGTCGAGATGCTGATTGCCCGGCACCCGTCGGTGCTGGAAGTCGCCGCCGTGCCGGTGGCTTCCGAGCTGAGTGAGGACGAGGTGATGGTCTATGTGGTGTGCCGCGACGGCCACAAGGCCAGCGCGGAAGAGCTGGTGCGCTTTGCCGACCGGAATATGGCGCATTTCATGGTGCCCCGTTTCGTCCATTTCATCGAGGCGATGCCGAAGACCGCGAGCGAGAAGATCGAGAAATACAAGCTCAGGACCTGGGCCGAACAGAACCGCGCAGCGCTCTGGGACCGTGAGGCGATCGGGTTGAAGCTCGAGCGGTGATGGGACCGAAATACATCGGCAACACGGGGAAATAGCGATTCAGACCTTTCGGGGGTTCCGGGGGAGTATACCGCACTGCAGCGCAGGCGGACGGCAAAATTGTCTCCACGGAAAACGCGCTGAAGAAATTTTTTCTGAATTCTGTTTTTGTCCGGCAAGTCCCTGCGCAGCGCCCTTCTCTCCCGCCGCAAATGTGATAACGTTTTCAGGCTTGCCTACCTCATGACAGGCCACCCAGGTACGTCTCTCGAAACGTGCAGAATAAATAACAAGCGCAGCCGCCCGGCTGCATAGGGAGTGACGCGATGAAATCGACGTTCAATCGATCTGTTCTAGCGCTGGCAGCAATTGCCATGCTTGCGGGGGCCAGCCAGGTCAGCGCCCAGCAAAAGGGTCTTCACAGCTATCAATCCGGCACCAAGGATTTCTGGACGCATCCGCCGGATGACTGGTTCCTCGGCGACGAAACCGAAGCGCAGAAGGGCCTCGCACCGCCGTCGGGTCCCCCGACCGGCGCCTCGGAAGCCGAACTGGCTACGATGATGAAGAAGATCAAGCTGCCGCCGGGCTTCAAGATCGAGGTCTACGCGCCCGGCGTGCTGGCGGCACGCCAGATGGCCTGGGGCGACAAGGGCACGCTGTTTGTCGGCTCGTTCGGTCTCGGCAACGTCTATGCCATCACCGACAATGGCGGCAAGAAGGAGGTCAAGACCATCCTCAAGGGCCTGAACATGCCGACCGGCCTCGCATTCCAGAATGGCGCGCTCTACGTCATCGCGGTCAACAAGCTGATCAAATACGACAACCCCGAAGCCAATCTCGACAATCTCGGCGAAGGCAAGGTGGTCTATGACGACATGCCGTCGTACGCCGCCCATGGCTGGAAGTACCTCGCTGCCGACAAGGAAGGCTGGTTCTACATTCCGTTCGGACCTCCCTTCAACATCGGGATTCCACCGACCAGCAATTCGCAGATCCGCCGCGTCGATCCCAAGACCGGCAATGCTGAAATCGTGGCACTCGGCGTCCGAAACAGCGTCGGTGGCGATGTCGATCCACGTTCCGGCAAATACTGGTTCACGGAGAACGCCCGCGACTGGTTGAGCGACGACACCCCGAGCGACAAGCTCAACATGATCTCGAAGATGGGCGAACACTTCGGCTATCCGTATTGCCACGAAGGCGACATTCCGGATCCGAAATTCGCGATGGGTCACAAGTGCTCGGAATTCACCCCGCCGGTGCTCAAGCTCGGCGCGCATGTGGCTCCGCTCGGCATGAAGTTCTATACCGGCAGCCAGTTCCCCGCCGATTACAAGGACAACATCCTGATCGCCGAACACGGCTCCTGGAACCGGCATAAGTACCAGGGCGGCCGGATCATGCGCGTGATCGTCGGTCCGGACGGCAAGAATCCCAAGCAGGAGGTGTTCGCTTCCGGCTGGATCGAAGGCGACCAGGGCTATCTCGGCCGGCCGGACGATATCATCCTCGACAAGGACGGCTCGATTCTCGTCGCCGACGACTGGGCCGGTGCGATCTATCGCATCAGCTACAGCAAGAAGTAAGCGCTGAATCACAGGGGGCTGCGGTTGCTCGTCGGAGCGACCGCAGCCCCTTGGTTTTCGCGCTGTGTTCTATCCATGACAACACCGGTCGATCGGAGCCGTCAGCGCGCGGAACCCATCCCAAGCACAGGGATTATGGTCTGGGTTGGCGTCAACACGTCCGAAGTGGTGTCGAAGCGAAGGGAAATGCCGATCATGTGCAGTCGGTTCGTGGTGTGTGTCTTGTATGGTTTTGCGTTGGGTCTGTCAGCGCTGACCGCATTCCCGGCGCACGC
>JBDTKD010000451.1:0-5134 GCA_039935515.1 Bradyrhizobium sp. | reverse complement strand
TCGGGACCGCTCAACCATTGTATCGAAGTCGGCCACCTCGATCTTGTGTTGCTGGATTCGAGCGTTCCCCACATGCCGCACGGCGAACTCGACGCTGCCACGCTGCACTGGCTCGAGGCGACACTTGCCTTGGCACAGGATCGGCCGGCATTGCTGTTCCTGCATCATCCACCGTTCAAGACCGGCATCTGGCATATGGATCGACAGAACCTCGTCAATGCCGGCGAACTGGCGGAGATCGTAAGGCGCCATCCGCGCGTCAAGCTGATCGCGACCGGCCACGTTCATCGTGCGGCGCTAACGATGTTTGCGGGCGTGCCGACGACGATCTGTCCGGCGCCAAATCATGCGGTCGACCTCGATCTGGCCGAGTTGCGTGAGCCGTCTTTCAAGGCGGAGCCGCCAGCATTCCATCTCCATACCTGGTTTCCAGGGGAGGGATTTGGCAGTGTCGTTACCCATCAAATTCCGATCGGGAGCTTTGACGGGCCGCATCCGTTTTTCGGACCCAATGGCAAACTGCTTTGAGAGGCGCCCAAGAGAGGAAATACCCTGCGGATCGTCCGCGCCTTTCTTGCCGTGGACAGCACGCGGGGCTATGTTGGCGCGTAGTGGATGGAGAGTTCTCATCCGGTCCAGCATTCAATGCGATCCGCCGATGATGGACAACGAGTGATTGGATGGCTGTGCCCGGCGTGCCTCAGGACAAAAAGGCTGTACCTCGGTCGGTCGCTAGCGGCACGCTTTCGCTCCTGCGCAAGCATCCGATTTTCCGCGACCTTGATTCCGACGCCATCGAGCAGCTTTGCCGCTACGCCAAGCATGCCACGCTGAAACGCGGAGCCATGATTTTTTCCAAGGGAGATCCCGGCAACAGCCTCTATGCGGTCATGAGCGGCACGGTGAAGATCAGCCTATCCTCGGCCGATGGCCGCAGCGCGATTTTGAATCTGATCGGCGCCGGCGAGATCTTCGGCGAAATCGCCCTGTTCGATGACCACGCCCGCAGCGCCGATGCCTCCGCCAATACCAATTGCGAGATCTTTGCCATCGACCGCCGCGACTTTCTGCCCTTCGTGCGCAGCCAGCCGACGCTGGCGATGAAGTTTATCGAGTTGCTCTGCACGCGCCTGCGCTGGACCAGCGACCAGGTCGAACAGGTGATTCTGCAGGACTTGCCCGGCCGGCTCGCCAGCGCCCTTGTCCGTCTGACGGATAAGCACAGGCTTCCACCGGGAGATCGGACCATCGCCGTCACTCAGCAGGAAATAAGCGAGATGGTCGGCATGACGCGGGAAAGCATCAACAAGCAGCTGCGGGTGTGGGCGGGACGCAACTGGGTGCGTCTCGAACACGGGGCCATCGTGGTGCTTGATGAAGTGCCGCTGCTGGCGCTCGCCGAGGCAGGATCGGAAAACGAAGCCGGCTGACGCGACGGCGATGCGCCCCGCGTGCCGCATCCAGACATATCCAGACATATCCAGACACATCTTCCTATGTGTACCTTCGCCCCAATGCATTTCATCGGCGAGTGTGAAGCAGGTCACATCGGCCTGATGCGCCATGGGCTAACTCACGCTCACCCATCGGCATCATGGAGGGTTTCATGCACGGCACATTCGATAGATCAGGCAAATCGCATAACCGCACCGACCGAAGCTTCAGCCTTGGACTTTTCCTCCTGCCCGCACTCCTGGTGATCGCCTTGATTGCTCTGGCAGTCGTGCAACCGGCCGCGTCGGTCTGGATTTCCGAAGCCGCTCAGGCCGAGTTTGTAGGCCTCAACGTGCCGGACCTGGCTCCGACACAACTCGCTCGGACCGTCAGGGCCAATTGAGCCGACGCGCGCACAAAGACTGCCAACGGTACAGCCGAGGTTTGCCGGCCAGCCGAGGGCTTTGCGGTTTCATCCGTCGATGATGGCTACCGCCCGCGTCCAGCCCGCCGAGGCGCGCTCGATCTTGACCGGGAAGCACGAGACCATGAAGCCGGTCGAGGGCAGCAGCTCCAGATTGTGCAACTTCTCGATATGGCAGTAGCCGATGTGGCGTCCAGCCTTGTGGCCCTCCCAGATCAGGCTGGCATCCCGGGTCTCGGCGAATTTTTTCGCGGTGTAGACGAACGGCGCGTCCCAGCTCCAGCCGTCGATGCCGGTTAGCCGCACCCCGCGCTCCAGCAAATACATCGTGGCTTCGTGACCCATGCCGCAACCCGAATTGACATAGTCCTGTCGGCCGTATTTGGCCCCGGCGCTGGTGTTGACGACGACGATTTCGAGCGGTGAGAGCGTGTGGCCGATGCGCCTGAGTTCTTTTTCGACGTCCGTGGCAGTCGCCACATAGCCGTCCGGCAGATGACGGAAATCGAGCTTCACGGCGGGCTGCAGGCACCATTCAAGTGGGACTTCGTCGATGGTCCATGACCGCTCACCGCGGTTCATGGTCGGGTGGAAATGATAGGGCGCATCCAGATGGGTGCCGTTATGGGTCGAGATCTGCACCGTTTCCATCGCCCAACCCTGGCCGTCCGGCAGGTCTTCAGCCTTGAGCCCTGCGAAGAAACCCAGCACTCGCGGCAGGCTTTGCTGGTGATCGATGTATTGAATGACCGGACGGATGTCCGGCGGATCGGCCGGTACGTCGTTCTGCAGCGGCACGGAAATGTCGATCAGCCTTCGCGCCATGGCGCTTCTCCAGTGTTCTGGCTTTTTCTTTCCGATATCTGGTCGTTCTTGCTTTGGCCCTCGCCGAATTCATCCCCGCCGCGAGCCGCGGCGGTCAAAACGCTGTCAGCGCCCGCGACGTCGACCTATCCTTTGTGGCTGGCATGATAGTTATCGACGATCTCGCGGAACTTCTTGACGTTGTCTGCGCCCGCATAGTCCGCGATCCGCTTGTAGGCCGGCTCCATTTTCGCCCGGAACGGCGCCAGATCGGGCCGGGTAAGCTGCATTCCGGCCTTCTGCAGCTTGTCGATCTGATCGGACTCGGCATCCGCGATCAGCTTGCGCATCAACTCGCCGGAATTCTTGCTCTCCTCCCGGAAAATGGCCTGCTGATCCGGCGTCAGCCGCATCCAGCTATTCACCCCGACAGTATGAATCATGTTGTTGTAGACATGCCGGGTGAGCGCCAGGTGCTTCTGGACTTCGTAGATCTTGTTGAAATAGATCACGGCGATCGGGTTCTCTTCGCCGTCGACCACCTTTTGCGACAGCGCGAGATAGAGCTCGGGGAATGCGATGGCCGTCACCACTGCACCGAGCGCCTCCATTGAGGCCTGAATCTGCAGTTCGGGCGGCGTGCGTATCTTCAGGCCCTTCATGTCATCGGGCGTATTGATCGGGCGAACGCTGTTGGTGACGTTGCGGAAGCCATATTCCCAGTTGCGCAGCAGCACGAAGCCCTGCTTCTCCGCGAGCGGGGCAAGCCAATCCATCGCCGGGCCGTCGAGAATCGGAAATGCGTCCTGCGGTCCGTTGAAGATGAACGGAAGCTCGATGGTGGCGAAGGCCTTGTCGTATTTGTCGAGTTGCCCCTGGGTCGGCAGGCCCATGTCGATGGTACCGAGCTTGATCTGCTGAGCCTGTTTCGGCGGTCCGCCAAGCTGGTTGTTGGGGAAGATCGCGATCTTGATCGCGCCGTTGGTCCGTTTTTCGATCTGGCTGGCGAATTGCTTGGCGGCGATGTTCGCCGGGTGGCTCTCTTCGGCAAAATGGGCAAAGCGCATGGTGATGGTCGCGGCCCTGGCGATGTAGGGCGCCGCGATGGTCAAGCCGGCCGCGCCGGCGCTGGTCTTCAGGAAATGCCTGCGATCCATTTGGTATCCTCCCGTTGTGTTCGATCCGCGTTGTTGCGGACCTTATCCGTGAAAGCCGAAATAGTGCGGCAGGGCCAGCGTGAACCATGGTACGAAGGCCACGATCAGCAGTCCGGCGATGAGCATGACAAGATAGGGCAGCATCGCCCGGGATGCGGTCTCGATATCGCAGCGCATCACCGCGCAACAGACGTAGAATCCGACGCCGGCGAACGGCATGAAACCGCCGATGCCCATCGCAATGATCAGCACCAAGGCGTAGTGGAGTTCGCTCAGCCCGAGCTTGCCTGCAATCGGAATCAGCAGCGGCGCCAGCACGTTGAGCGAGGGCAGGCCTTCCAGCAGTACGCCCACCAGAATCAGAAGGATGATCGAGCAGATCATAAAGATGGCCTGGCTGCCGCCTGCCGACTGCAGCAGAGTCACCAGCCGCTGCGGAAGATAGGCGACGGTCAAGGTCCAAGAGAAGCTCGAGGCTGCCGCGAAGATGAACAGCAGGACGCCGGTGAGGGCGGCGGTGTCGGTCGCAATGCGAATGAATCCGCGCGGGGTCATCTCGCGATAGACCGCGGCCGAGAGCAGAATGCCGTAGACGACGGCGATGGCGGCAATCTCGGTCGGGGTGGCGATCCCGAGCAGGATACCCGCAAGCAGGGTGACCGGCATCAGCAGCGGCAGGATCGCGCCGAGGCCGGCACGGGCGATGACGGAGCCGCTGGCGCGCGGCGTGCGCGGCGCCCCGCTGGCGCGTGCGCGGACGTAAATCAGCGCCATCAGGCAGAGTGCCATGACGGCGGCCGGGATCAGGCCGCCGATGAACATGGCGCCGACCGACACGCTGGTGATCGAGCCGACGATCAGCATGGCGATGCTGGGAGGAACGGTTTCGCCCATCACGGCGGCAGCGGCGAGAACGGCGGCGCCTTCGGCCGTACCGTGGCGTTCGCCGAGTTCGTCGCGCATGACGGTGCCGACGGCGGCGACGTCGGCGGGCTTCGAGCCGGACAATCCCGAGACGACATACATGCTCGCGACCGTGACCTGAAGCAGGCCGCCCTTCACGTGGCCGACCAGGGCGTAGATGAAGCGGACCAGCCGGATGCTGATGCCGCCGCGCTCCATCACGAGGCCGGCCAGAATGAAGAAGGGCACGGCAAGGAGAATGAAGTTGCCGGTGCCGTTGACCATGGTCTGCGGCAGCACCACCAGCGACGCCGTTCCGGTTCCCCAGAGGTAGGTTGCGGTGGAGAGCAGCAGGACGAAGCCGACGGGGACGCCGGCCAGGATCGCGACAAAGAACAGGCCGAGCGCTGCA
>JBDTKD010000450.1:0-7705 GCA_039935515.1 Bradyrhizobium sp. | reverse complement strand
GGCTTTCGCGATGCTGCGCGGGAGGCGGCGCGGCCGACGGCTTGGCCTGCGGCGCCGGCTGACCGGACGATGCGTCGCGGTAGACGATATCCTGCCGTTCGCGGATGGCGATACCGCGCGGCGTCGTCACCTCGTGCTCGACGGAGACAAAACACAACACGCCGGTGCTGCCGGTTTTCATGGTGACGTCGGTAATGCGCGACGAGCGCTTCGATTCGTCGCCGACCCGCAGGGTGTCGAAGAATTCGAGTTGGCCGCCGGCCCACATCCGGCGCGGCAACGGCACCGGTGGCAGGAACCCGCCGCGCGTGGGGTGGCCGTCCTGGCTCAGTTGCGACATCGGAAACACCGGTGGGGCCAGGCACCAATGGGCCGTGAACGGCGCCACATCGCCCGGTTTTGGCTCGCCGATCTCCTGGAACAGCGTCGCGCGCAGGCCCTTCACCAGTTGCGCGGTCACGATGTCGGAGGCCTCGGTGGTGCGTCCGATCCATTGGCGCAGATGATCGAGGTCGATGGTGTCGGTCATGACGGTTTGGTCCTGGCATGAGGCACTTTCGATCGGTCCACGCGTTCGCCGACGTCCGGCACGGCGCCATAGCGGCGCGGCTGATCGACCACGATGGCGGCCGGAGCCGGATAGCTCACCATGCCCGCCGCGGTATTGACCTCGATGCGCCGCAGATGCGGGTGCACCGCGAGGTCGGCCATGCTGTTGACCTCGGCAAAAGCGATGTCGGCGTCGGACAGAAGCTGCAACAGCGCGTCCCGGGTCAGGGTGGCAAAGATATCGCCGACGGTGGTGTCGGTGAGGTTCCGGTTACGAACGCGCGCGACCATGCTGGAAAACCGGGGATCGTTCGGCAGGTCAGGCTGACCCAGCACATCCGCGCAGAGTTTCCTCCATTCGCGCTCGCTCTGGATCGATATCAGGATGTCCTTGCCATCGCCGGAGCGAAAAACGCCGTAGGGGGCGATCGAGGGATGGGCGAGACCGATCCGCTGCGGCGGATTGCCGGCTTCCGAATTGAGCAGCGGCACGGTCAGCCAGTCGGCCATCACGTCGAACATCGAAATCCGGATATCCGCGCCCTTGCCGCTGCGTCCCCGGGCGATCAAGGCTTCCAGAATGGCGGCGTGGGCAGTGGCGCCGGTGGCGATGTCGACAATCGACAGGCCGACCCGGGAGGGGCCGTCCGGACCGCCGGTGATCGAGGCGAGCCCGCTCTCGGCCTGAATCAGCAGATCGTAGGCCTTGCGATGGGCGTAGGGCCCATCGTCGCCATAGCCGGATATGGTGCAGCAGATCAGTGCCGGATAATCCTGCTTCAATCGCTCGAGCGAGAAACCGAGCTTGTCCATCGAGCCCGGCTTGAGGTTCTGCAGCAGCACGTCGGCGCCGGCGATCAATTGCTCGAGGCTGGCGCGGCCTTCGCTGCTGGCGAGGTCGATGACGACCGAATCCTTGCCGCGGTTGAGCCAGACGAAATAGCTGCTCTGTCCCTTCGCCGCGGCGTCGTAGCCGCGCGCGAAATCACCCTCGGGCCGCTCGACCTTGACGACATGGGCGCCGGCATCGGCCAGCCGCGAACTGCAGAACGGTGCGGCGACCGCCTGTTCGACGGCAATCACATTTATTCCCTCAAGCGGCAGCATCGGGCGGGTCTCAATAGGAGCGGGGCATGCCGAGCACGTGCTCGGCGAGGAAGGACAAAATGAGATTGGT
This sequence comes from Bradyrhizobium sp., assembly GCA_039935515.1. Classification (GTDB taxonomy): domain Bacteria; phylum Pseudomonadota; class Alphaproteobacteria; order Rhizobiales; family Xanthobacteraceae; genus Bradyrhizobium. The sequence continues at coordinate 5,979 of JBDTKD010000450.1, read as the reverse complement.
CGAGATCGGCGCCACCTGGTAGAGCCGGGTCTCGCGGAACTTGCGTTCGACGTCGTATTCCTCGGCAAAGCCGAAGCCGCCATGGGTCTGCACGCAGGCATTCGCCGCTTCCCAGGAGGCATCGGCCGCCAGCATCTTGGCCATGTTGGCCTCGGCGCCGCAATCAAGCCCGGCTTCGTATTTGCGGGTGGCTTCCTTCACCATCAGCTCGGCGCCACGCATCGCGGCATAGGCCTTGGCGATCGGAAACTGGATTCCCTGGTTCTGGCCGATCGGACGGCCGAACACCGAGCGTTCCCTGGCGTAGGCGGAGGCCTTGGCAATAAACCATTTGGCGTCGCCGACGCATTCCGCCGCGATCAGGATGCGTTCGGCGTTCATGCCGGACAGGATGTAGCGAAAACCCTTTCCTTCGTCGCCGATCAGGTTTTCCGCGGGCACCTTCATGTCGGTGAAGAACACCTCGGTGGTGGCGTGGTTCATCATGGTGCGGATCGGGCTGATCGCGAGCCCGTTGTCGCGTGCTTCCCGCATGTCGACGATGAACACCGACAGGCCGTCGGTGCGCTTCTTGACCTGCTCCTTCGGCTTGGTGCGCGCCAACAGGATCATCAGGTCGGAATATTGCGCGCGGCTGGTCCAGATCTTCTGCCCGTTGACGATATAGCCGCCATTGCCCTCGCGCTTCGCAAAGGTCTTCAGCGACGATGTGTCGGTGCCGCTGCTCGGCTCGGTGACGCCGAACGCCTGCAGCCGCAACTCGCCGCTGGCGATCTTCGGCAGCCATTTCGATTTCTGCTCATCGTTGCCGTGCCGCAGCAGCGTGCCCATGGTGTACATCTGGGCATGGCAGCCGCCGCCGTTGCAGCCGGCGCGCTGGATCTCTTCGAGGATGGCGGCTGCGGCGGATAATTTCAGCCCGGCGCCGCCATATTCTTCCGGAATCAGGACCGACAGGTAGCCGGCCTGCGTCAGCGCGTCGACAAAGGCGCTGGGATAGGCCATCTCGCGATCGAGCTTGCGCCAGTATTCGCCGGGAAACTGGGCGCACAGCTTGGCGACGGCGTCGCGAATGTCGGCATGGTCGTCGGGTTCGGTTGCGGTCATCGGAACTCGGTTGACAGGTCGGGCGCAGCCTGTGGGTTGCATGGAACGGTGCGGATGGCAGGCCTCCAGCGCGGGGAAACCCGGCACCGTCATGGCTTTGGAAGGCTTGATGGGTCAAGCCCGTTGTTCATGGCGCAGACATGTTCAGGCCGGAATGCGCACCGGCAGGGACTCGTAGCCCTTGATGAAACTCGAATAAACCCGCTTCGGTTCGCCGACCACCTCGATCCGGTCGAACCGCTTCAGCATCTCCTGCCACACGATCTTCAGCTGCAGTTCGGCCAGTCGCATGCCGACGCAGCGGTGGATGCCGAAGCCGAACGACAGATGGGTGCGGGGCCGGGCGCGGTCGATGATGAAATCGTTGGGGTTCTCGATCGCCTCTTCGTCGCGGTTACCCGAGACATACCACATCACCACCCGATCGCCCTTGCGAATGGTCTTGCCGGCGATTTCGGTATCGGCGAGCGCGGTGCGCCGCATATGCGCGAGCGGCGTCTGCCAGCGAATGACCTCCGGCACCATCGAATCGATCAGCGCCGGATTGCCGCGCAGCTTCCGATACTGGTCGGGATTCTCGTTCAGCGCGAGCACCGAGCCGCTCATGGTGTTGCGGGTGGTGTCGTTGCCGCCGACCATCAAGAGGATGATGTTGCCCATCAGATTGTCGGGATCCATGTGCCGGGTGGCGTCGCTGTGCGCCATCATCGAGATCAGATCGTTGCGCGGCGCGGCATTGACGCGCTCGTTCCAAAGCCTGGTGAAATAGGCCGCGCACTCGTCCATCTCGGCCCGGCGCTGCTCCGCGGATTCGACGATCATGCTCTTTGGCAGCGCGGTCGATACGTCCGACCACCGTGTCAGCTTGGCGCGGTCTTCCCAGGGAAAGTCGAACAGCGTCGCCAGCATCTGGGTGGTCAGCTCGATCGATACCCGCTCGACGAAATTGAAGGTCTCGTTGCGCGGCAGCGCATCGAGCACCCTGGCGGAGCGCTGGCGGATCAGGACCGCCAATTCGTCGAGATGCGTCGGGGTGAACATCGGCGACACGGTCTTGCGCTGGGCGCTGTGCCGCGGCTGGTCCATCGCGATGAAGCTTGGCTGGTCGTAGCCCGGCGGCAGGTCACGGATCGAAATGCCGCCGAGGCTCGACTCGGAAGAGAAGATGCCGTGATTGGTGTCGACATGCATGATGTCGTTGTATCGGGTCACCGACCAATAGGGCTCGATCGGCGCGTTGGTGCAATAGTGCACCGGCTCTTCCTTGCGCAGCCGTTCGAACCAGGGCCATAGCGTGTCGTTCTGAAACAGGCGCGGCGCGCCGGGATGAAAATCCTTCAGCGCGGTCGAATAGGCCTCCTCGCGCGCGGCGCGCTGGACGGCTGCCTTGTCGGCCTTGAACGTGGTCTGAATGTTCATCGTCGATCGATCCCAAATTGATATCGCCGGACATTCCTCAAGCGGTGATCCGCACCGGCAGGGTTTCGTACCCCTTGACGAAGCTCGAATACACCCGCTTGGGCTCGGCGACCACCGCAATATTGTCGAAACGTTTCAGAATCTCTTCCCAGATGATCTTCAATTGCAGTTCGGCAAGTCTCAGTCCGACGCAGCGATGGATGCCGAAACCGAACGAGATGTGAGTGCGCGGCCGAGCCCGGTCAATGATGAACTCATAGGCACGCTCGATGGCCTCCTCGTCGCGGTTGCCCGACACATACCACATCACCACCTTGTCACCCTTCCTGATCTGCCTACCGCGGAATTCCATGTCCTCGATCGCGGTCCGGCGCATATGGGCCAACGGCGTCTGCCAGCGGATCACTTCCGGCACGAAGCTGTCGATCAAGGCCGGATTTTCGCGCAGCTTCCGGTACTGGTCCGGATTCCTGTCCAGCGCATAGATGCTGCCCGATAGCGTGTTGCGGGTGGTGTCGTTGCCTCCCACGATCAGCAGGATCAGATTGCCGAGAAAATTCTTCGGATCCATGTCGCGGGTGGCTTCGCTGTGCGCCATCATCGACAACAGGTCGCTCTTCGGCGGCTGGTTGATGCGCTCGTTCCAGAGCTTCCCGAAATAGCTCGCGCATTCCAGTAGTTCGGCCTGCCGGTCTTGTTCGGTCGCGACCACGCCATCCGGACCGGGCAGCGTTGTCGCCACGTCGGACCAGCGTGTCAGCTTGCGACGATCCTCCCAGGGGAAGTCGAACAAGACGGCCAGCATCTGCGTGGTCAGTTCGATCGAGACCCGATCGACCCAGTCGAAGACGTCGTTCTTCGGCAGGTTGTCCAGGCATTCCGCCGAGCGCCGCCGGATGTTGATGGCGAGTTGGTCGAGATGCGTCGGCGTGAACATCGGCGCCACGGTGCGGCGCTGCGCGCTGTGGCGCGGCTGATCCATGGCGATGAAGCTTTCGCGGCGCAGGTCGGGCGCGACGTCGCGGATGGTGATGCCGCCCAGCGATGACGCCGACGAGAACGCCGAATGATTGGTCTCGATGTCCATGATGTCGGCGTATCGAGTCACCGACCAATACGGCCCGAACATGCTGTCCTTGCAGTAGTGGACCGGTTCTTCCTTGCGCAGCCGATCGAAATACGGCCAGAAGGTGTCGGTCTTGAACAGTTCGGGATCGCCGGGATCGAAGGTCTCGATCGGTATCGAGTAGGCGCGCTCGCGCGCGGCGCTCTGCAGCGAATCCTGATCGCGATCGATCGTCGCATGCATCGGTCCACTCCCTGATGGCCGGTCTCCGCGGGGCGCGCCGGAGAGCGGCGTTTGAGCGAATTACATCCCGTTGCGCCGGCAAGGGCAAGGAAAGTTTGCAGCATCTTGACCCCATCAGGGCATTTGCCGCAGGGCGGTCGGCGGAAGCCCCTTCTCAGCCCTGCCGGCCCGTGACAAGCTGAATCGCAAGGAATATGGCTGTGCGCACAGCCGCAGCAAGATCCGTCCGGAGGCGACCCCACCATGATCCCCAACGCGCATCGAATGTTCAACTTCGATCTCGGCGAGACCGCGGATGCGATTCGCGATACCGTGCAGGATTTTTCGGCCCATGAGATCGCGCCGCGCGCCGCCGACATCGACAAGAGCAATCAATTCCCCCGCGACCTGTGGCCCAAGATCGGCGCGCTCGGCCTGCACGGCATCACCGTCGAGGAGGAGTATGGCGGATCGGGACTGGGTTACCTCGAGCATTGCATCGCGGTCGAGGAGATATCGCGGGCGTCGGCGTCGGTCGGCCTGTCCTACGGCGCGCATTCCAACCTTTGCGTCAACCAGCTGCGCCGCAACGGCAACGAGGCGCAGAAACGCAAATATTTGCCGAAGCTGATTTCCGGCGAACATGTCGGATCGCTGGCGATGTCGGAGTCGAATGCCGGCTCCGACGTGGTGTCGATGACGACCCGTGCCGAGAAGAAGGGCGACCGTTATGTCATCAACGGCAGCAAGATGTGGATCACCAACGGCCCCGTCGCGGAGACGCTGGTGGTCTATGCCAAGACCGATCCGGCCGCCGGCCCGCGCGGCATCACCGCCTTCATCATCGAAAAAGGCATGAAGGGTTTTGCCACCGCGCAGAAGCTCGACAAGCTCGGCATGCGCGGCTCCGACACCGCCGAGCTGGTGTTCGAGAATTGCGAAGTGCCGGAGGAAAACGTGCTCGGCGAAGTCGGCCGCGGCGTCAACGTGCTGATGTCCGGTCTCGACTACGAGCGCGCGGTGCTGGCGGCCGGGCCGCTCGGGATCATGCAGGCCTGCCTCGACGTGGTGATGCCCTATGTGCACGAGCGCAAGCAGTTCGGCCAGCCGATCGGCAGCTTCCAGCTGGTGCAGGGCAAGATCGCCGACATGTACACCACGATGAATGCCTCCCGGGCCTATGTCTATGCGGTGGCCAAGGCCTGCGACCGCGGCGAGACCACGCGCGAGGATGCGGCGGGCGCCATTCTCTATGCCTCGGAGAAGGCGACGCAATGCGCGCTCGACGCGATCCAGCTGCTTGGCGGCAACGGCTATATCAACGACTATCCGACCGGCCGGCTGTTGCGCGACGCCAAGCTCTACGAGATCGGCGCCGGCACTAGCGAAATCCGCCGCATGCTGATCGGGCGGGAGCTGTTCGACAAATCGGCGTGAGTGTGATGGCGACGGCCGTCATTGCGGGACGCGCCTCTTGGCGCGGGCCCGGAATCCATAACCACGTCAATTTGAAATTCCGGGATACAAATCAACCCACCCTGGATTTTGTTCTTCAATCAACCGGGTCTTCCAGTCGCGCCGCCACTTCTTCAATTCCTTTTCGCGTGCAATAGCGGTCGCGACATCATCGTAGATTTCGAACCAGACCAGCTTGTCGACGCCATACCGCGCCGTGAAGCCATCAACCGCCTTGGTCCGGTGTTCATGCCCACGGCGCACGACATTATTGGTCACGCCAAGATAGAGCGTGCCGTGTTTCCTGCTCGCAAGGAGATAGACGTAGTACGCCACCGCGAAAGCTGACGACCCTCGTCATTCCGGGATGCGCCGCTTGGCGCAGGCCCGGAATCCATAACCACCGATATCAATTTGTAACTCGGTAGAGCACACCGTGCTTCGGGCTTGCAAGGAGATAGATGTAGTACGCCAGCGCGAAAGCTGCCAACCCTCGTCATTCCGGGATGCGCCGCTTGGCGCGGGCCCGGAATCCATAACCACGAACGTTGATGTGGCGCGAAACCGGGGCCGCCGTGCCGTTGACAACAGGCATCGGTGGTTATGGATTCCGGGTTCGCGCTCCGCGCGCCCCGGAATGACGAGGGTGATTTGCCCGACGGGCAAATCACTAAAAACCATGTCCAGCCCAGCTTGCAAAAATATTCCGC
>JBDTKD010000449.1:0-12645 GCA_039935515.1 Bradyrhizobium sp. | reverse complement strand
GCGGTCATCAGCCAGCTCTTGCCGGTCAGATCGGGATTCTGCTCGGAGCCCGACAGCGCGAATTCCTTCTTGATGATGCTTTGGGTCAGCACGAACCAGGAATAATCGTAACCGCTGCGCAGGATGTAATGCAGTTGGCCGAGCGTGTCCGAACCGGGAAACAGCGGCGAGGGCAGCCGGGTGCCGGTCGCGTCGAACCACATCGACGACGGTCCCGGCAGGATGCGGATGCCATGGCGCGGCCAGATCGGATTCCAGTTCCGGATACCCTCGACATAATGCCACATCCGGTCGCGATTGATCAGCCGGGCGCCGGCGGCCTCGGTGATCCCGATCATGCGGCCGTCGACATGTTCGGGGACGCCGGAGATCAGGTTGCGAGGAGCGTCGCCGAGCCGCTTCGGCCAGTTCTGCCGCACCAGATCGTGATTGCCGCCGATGCCACCCGAGGCCACGATCACGGCCTGGGCGCGCAGGGCGAACTCGCCGGTGGTGTGACGCGAACTGCTGTTGCCGCGTTCGACCGGATCGGGCGCGAGGATCGAACCCGCGACGCCATCGACACTGCCGTTGGCGATGGTGAGCGCATCGACACGGTGGCGAAAGCGGAAAATGAGGCGGCCCTCGGCCGCAGCCTCGCGCGCCCGCCGCTCGAACGGCTCGACCACGCCGGGGCCGGTGCCCCAGCTCACATGGAATCGCGGTACCGAGTTGCCGTGGCTCATGGCGTCATAGCCGCCGCGCTCCGCCCAGCCGACCACGGGAAAGATCCGATGGCCCATCGCGCGCAGCCATCCGCGCTTTTCACCCGCGGCGAACGCGACATAGGCTTCCGCCCAGCGCTTCGGCCAAAGATCCTCGTCGCGGTCGAAGCCCGCCGATCCCATCCAGTCCTGCAGCGCAAGATCGTGGCTGTCCTTGATGCCGAGCCGGCGCTGCTCCGGCGTATCCACCAGAAACAATCCGCCGAGCGAGCAGAAGGCCTGGCCGCCAAGGCTTTGCTCGCCTTCCTGGTCGACCACGATGACGCGCTTGCCGGCATCGGCGACTTCCGTCGCGGCAACAAGGCCGGCGAGACCGGCTCCGACCACGATTACGTCTGCATCGTCAGCCATTCGCCATCCCCGATCCCTGCGGCGATTGAAGCCCGCGGTGTCCTCGGCGGTCAACGGTTAACGCGGTACCCGGCGGCCATTGACTTGTTCCGGTTTGGGACCATGCGCGCGCCAAGTGCAGCCAGCCGGCAACACTTGATTTGAATTTGTTTTGAGCGACCTCGCCCATCTGGACAAATTCCGGCTTCCGCAACACGCTGGCGTTGCATCACGCCAAACCCTGAGAATCGGTTTCGGCGGGTTTGGACGGGGCTGGATATGAAGCTTGTGACGGGGTTGCTCGCGGCGGTCCTCCTGCTGGCGGGAGTGGGGGCGAGCCACGCGGTAGTTCGAATTGGGGAAGATCGCGGCGGCCGGATCGGCACCTATGTCGACAAATACCAGGAGTTGCGCAGTTCGGGTCAGAGCGTGATCATCGATGGCCTGTGCGCCTCGGCCTGCACCATCGTTCTCGGTGCGGTTCCCCATGACAAGATCTGCGTGACCTCTCATGCCACGCTCGGGTTCCACGCGGCCTGGGACTTCGGCGCCAACGGCCGTGCCATTACCAACCCCGAAGCGACGCATATGCTCTACTCGATGGACCCGTCGGCGGTGCGGCGCTGGATCGCCCAGCGCGGGGGCTTGACGCCGCACATGATTTTTCTCCACGGCAAGCAGCTGATGAGCATGTATCGGCCCTGCTACCTCGACGCCCAGGCCTCGTCATCTCGCTAGAGCCTGTTCGGTTCTGATTGAATCAGAACCGGGCTCTAGTTTCTTGTTTTGACGCGTTTTCTTCACACAAACCGGTATCCGCTTCGCTCGAAAACGCTATAGAACCGCGGTTTGGCTCCGCATGACGTGATCGGCGCCGCCGCCGTGGCGCTTGCCCGTCGGCCCGGCTGGCTCTATCTGAACAACGCATTGTGGTAATGCCGGAAACGCCGTGCCATCGATGTCAGTTCAAGCCGGTGGTCGCGCATGGTCCAGCCCGTCTCCACGCCCCAGCCAATACCAGGCGCATTGCCGGAGCGCCGGACCGCGCCGGCAATCCTGGTGGGCGCGCTGGTTGCTGGCGCCGCCATCATGCTTGGCACGCTGGTGCTCTGGTTCCACTACGGGACGGCGGTATTCTTCGAAATGATCGCGGCCGGCTTCAACGCCTGCTTCTGATCGGGATCAGGGAAATTGACGATGGATCGGACCACCCGCCCGCTGGTCATCGCCGGGGCCTTTGCCGGCAGTCTTGCGGTCGGGCTGCTGCTGATGTTGTGGGCGCTTGGCGGCCTGCAGCACGTCGCCGCCCCTGCCGCGATCGGCGGCCCGTTTCAACTGACCGACCAGTCCGGTCAGACCGTGACCGAAAAGAGCCTGCAGGGCCGACCGACGTTGATCTTCTTCGGCTATACCCATTGTCCCGATGTCTGCCCGACCTCGCTGTTCGAGATGTCCGAGGTGCTGCGGGCGATGGGCAAGGACGCCGATCGCGTCAACGCCTATTTCATCTCGGTTGACCCTGAGCGGGACACCCAGGCGGCGATGAAGGATTACCTCTCGAGCTTCGATCCGCATCTGAAGGGTTTGACCGGCAATCCGGACGCGGTGGCGAAGGCGATTGCCGAATATCGGGTCTACGCCAAGAAGGTCCCGCTCAAGGATGGCGACTACACCATGGATCACACCGCGCTGGTCTATCTGATGGATCGCGACGGCAAATTCGTGGCGCCGTTCAATCTCAAGCGGAAACCCGAGGAAGCGGCCGCCGACCTCGAACACTACCTCTGAAGCGGCGAACGCGTTCGCGTTACCGGCCGGATGGTCTATAAGGCCAGCGACTTCCGCAAAACCCGTCCGCATCCCACCAGAAACGATGATTTCAGCCGGCCGTGAGAAATTGTTGAGATCAGCCAGAACCATGCTGGTGGCAGCCGGATTTTCGGCCGCCATTGTGCTGGGCTCCCTTTGGTACGGCGGTACCGCGCAGGCGCAGACCCTGCCCAAGCCCGGGACCGAAGCTGCGCCGCAGGCGGTACCCGGTTTCTGGGACCCGAGGCGGCGGCCGGAACGGCCGGATCTGTCGAAATTGACGGTGATCCGGTTTCTCACCGAAACCGACTACCCGCCTTTCAACTTCACCGGCCCGGACGGCAATCCGGCCGGCTTCAATGTCGATCTGGCCCGGGCGCTCTGCGACGAGATCAAGGTCTCCTGCACGATCCAGATGCGGCGGTTCGAGACCTTGATCGATGCCATCACCAGCAATCGCGGCGATGCCATCATCGCCTCGCTGGCGGTGACGCCGCAACTGCGGGCGCGCGTCGATTTCACCGATCCGTATTATCGAGCGCCGGCGCGGTTCGTGTCACGCCGCGACGCCGTGCTGGCCGAGGTGCGGCCGGAATATATCGAAGGCAAGAAGGTCGGCGTCATCGCCGGTTCGGCACATGAAGCCTATCTGAAGGCGATGTTCACCGATGCCGAGCTGCATTCCTATCCCAATGACGACGCGCTGCGCGCGGCGCTGCGGCGGGGCGAAGTCGATTTCATTTTCGGCGATGCGATCTCGCTGGCGTTCTGGATCAATGGCACTGATTCCGGCAATTGCTGCGCCTTCTCGGGCGGACCGTTTGTCGAGAGCCGCTATTTCGGCGAAGGCATCGGCATCGCGGTGAAAAAAGGTAATGACCTGCTGCGTCACGCGTTGAACTGGGCGCTGTTCCGCGTCTGGGAAAAAGGCCGCTACACCGATCTGTGGCTGCACTATTTCTCGGTCAGCCCGTTCTAGATTCGCAAGATTCGCAAGGGTGGGCAAAGGCGCGCTTGCGCCGTGCCCACCTGCCGGCTCAACGCGTTGTGGTGGACCCGATTCCTGCCATTTTGCGTTTTGATGCGGAAGCCGTAGTTTCCGTGGCTTGGAGACCCTGTTAGATGTCCACGAACGATCCAGACGGTCTGCGCGCGCTCGCCGAACAATCCAACGCATGGCCGTTCGAGCAGGCGAGGCAGATCGTCGCGCGGCTGAACAGGAAATCCAAGGACGAGGTGCTGTTTGCGACCGGCTATGGCCCGTCGGGGCTGCCGCATATCGGCACCTTCGGCGAGGTCGCGCGCACCACCATGGTGCGCCACGCGTTTCGCGTGCTGACCGAGGACCGGATCAGGACCCGGCTGATCGCATTCTCCGACGACATGGACGGCCTGCGCAAAGTGCCGGACAACGTGCCGAACAGGGAGATGCTGGAAGCCCATCTCGGCCAGCCGCTGACCCGCGTGCCCGATCCGTTCGGCACCCATCCGAGCTTCGGAGCGCACAACAATGCGCGGCTGCGCGCCTTTCTCGACACCTTCGGGTTCGACTACGAGTTCGCCAGTTCGACCGACTACTACACCTCCGGAAAATTCGACGCGGCGTTGCTGCGGGTGCTGGAGCGGCTCGACGCGGTGATGGCGATCATGCTGCCGTCGCTGCGCGAGGAGCGCGCGGCGAGCTACTCGCCGTTCCTGCCGATCTGCCCGCGCACCGGCGCCGTGCTGTACGTGCCGGTCACGGCGCACGACATCAAGGCCGGGACGATCTCCTATGACGATCCCGAAACCGGGCAGAGCGTCACGCTTCCAGTCACCGGCGGGCACTGCAAGCTGCAATGGAAGCCGGACTGGGCGATGCGCTGGTTCGCGCTCGGCATCGACTATGAAATGGCTGGCAAGGATCTGATCGATTCGGTCAAGCTGTCGGGCAGGATCTGCGCGGCGCTCGGCGGCATGGCGCCGGAAGGCTTCAACTACGAATTGTTCCTCGACGACAAGGGCCAGAAGATTTCCAAGTCGAAGGGTAACGGGCTCACCATCGACGAATGGCTGCGCTATGCGTCGCCGGAATCGCTGTCACTGTTCATGTATCGCGAGCCGAAGGCCGCCAAGCGGCTGTATTTCGACGTGATCCCGCGCAATGTCGACGATTACCAGCAGTTCCTCGAGGGATTTCCGCGTCAGGACGGCCGCCAGCAGCTCGCCAATCCGGTTTGGCACATCCACGCCGGCCATCCGCCCAAGGCCGACATGCCGGTCACGTTCCAGCTGCTGCTGACGCTGGTGTCGTCGTCGAACGCGGCGAATGCCGCGACCCTGTGGGGCTTCATCGGGCGTTATCGCCCCGGCGTCACGCCGCAGACCCATCCGAAGCTCGATGCCATGGTCGGCTACGCCATCAACTATTATCGCGACTTCGTGGCGCCGACCAAGCAGTTCCGCGAGCCGACCGACACCGAGCGCGCCGCGCTGCAGGATCTGCGCGATGCGCTGTCGCAATTGCCGCCGACATCTTCGGCGGAAGAGATCCAGAACGTGGTCTACGAGATCGGCCGCCGCGAGCCGTTCCTCGATCCGGTGAAGAAGGGCAAGGACGGCCGGCCCGGGGTCTCCCTCGACTGGTTCAACATGCTCTACCAGGTGCTGCTCGGCCAGGAGAAGGGCCCGCGCTTCGGCTCCTTTGTCGCGGTCTATGGCCTGCAGAATTCAGTGGCGATGATCGACGGCGCGCTGGCCAGGGCGGCGCAGTAATCTTTCCGCCGCGTCGCTTTGGGCTGGCTGGCCATCGCTCGGCCGTATCGGGAGGTTAGGAATTATTGCCTCACCACACCGGTTTCCGCGGTGCCACTTCAAGAGCCAAAGCCGGCTCTTGAAGTGCGCCGGTGGCACCGATACGGTCGGGGTGCGGTCCCGAAAATCCGGGAAAATCCCAAGCGACTCAAGCGACAAGCAGGATCCCCGAAGGCGTGCGCAGGATCTACAAAATTTGCCCCGCCCCGGCCTGGCGCGAAGCCGAGCGGCAGGGGGTGTACCGGGGCAGCGCCGACGACCTCAGCGACGGCTTTATTCACTTCTCGGCCGCCTCGCAGGTCGCGGCGACCGCCAGCAAGCATTTCTTCGGCCAGACCGGCCTGTTCCTGATCGAAGTCGACGCCGACGCGCTGGGCGACCGGCTGCGCTGGGAGCCGTCGCGCCATGACGAACTGTTCCCGCACCTTTATGGTGAACTCGATCTCGGCGCGGTCACCGGCGTGCTCGGCCTGCACACGCGCTCGGATGGCTGCCACGACATTCCGGAGCTCAAGCCGTGATCCGCGCCTTCGACGCCTTCTCGCTGCCGCTGCTGCGCTGGTTCGATCCGGAAGACGCCCATCGCATGGCGATTCAGGGCCTGCGCCTGCTGCCGCCTGTGCGGCAGCGGCCGGACGATCCGAAACTGGCGGTGCGGGCCTTCGGTCTGAATTTCCCCAATCCGATCGGCATGGCCGCGGGCTTCGACAAGAGCGCGGAGGCGCCCGATGCGCTGCTGCGGCTGGGCTTTGGCTTTGTCGAGATCGGAACCGTGACGCCGATGCCGCAAATCGGCAACAAGCGGCCGCGGCTGTTCCGGCTGGAGCGCGACGAGGCGGTGGTCAACCGCATGGGCTTCAACAATGACGGCGCCGATACCGTGCTGCGGCGGCTCGCCGGGCGCGCCCGTCTCGGCGGCATCGTCGGTGTCAATGTCGGCGCCAACAAGGACTCTGCCGACCGGGTCGCCGACTATGTCCGGCTGATCGAGGCGTTGGCGCCGGTGGCGAGCTATTTCACCGTCAATGTCTCCTCGCCGAACACGCCGGGCCTGCGCAATCTGCAGCAGGCGGCGGCGCTCGACGATCTCCTTGCCCGGGTGATCGAGACGCGTGAGCGGGTGCGGCGCAACGCCGGCGAAACGCCGGTGCTGCTCAAGATCGCGCCCGACCTCAGCCTCGCCGAACTCGACGACGTTGTTCACGTCGCGCGCTCGCGCGGTGTCGATGGCATGATCGTGGCCAACACCACGCTGGCACGGCCCTCGAGCTTGCGCGAGCAGGTCCGCGCCCGCGAGCAGGGCGGATTGTCGGGAAGGCCGCTGTTCCGGCTGTCGACGCGCATGGTCGCGGAGACCTATGTGCGCGCCGAGGGAGCATTTCCGCTGATCGGCGTCGGCGGCATTGATTCCGGCGGCGCCGCGCTGACCAAGATCCGCGCCGGCGCCAGCCTGATCCAGCTTTATTCCTCGCTGATCTACAAGGGCCTCGGGCTCGTCGACACCATCAAGAACGACCTCGCCTCGACGCTGCTGCGCACCGGGCGCGACGCGCTGTCGGAGATCGTCGGCGCCGATGCGGCGACGATCACCGCGGAAGACTGGCCGGTGTAACGGGCTTGCCGCCTGCTGGCCTGCGCGCGATCTATCGCCCGCGCGGCGCGCCGAGCAGGCGCGACAGCAACCAGATCGGGATCACGATCACGGCGCCGAGCAGGAAATACCGCCACAGCCCGTTGATGGCGTCAAAGCCGAGATCCCAGATCCGCTGGAACAGCAGCCGGATGCTGTTGACGATATTCCAGGGGTCGAAGCCGATGGCGGCCAGCACCACGCCGACCAGGATCGACAGCAGGATCAGCCGGAATGCCACCGCCAGCGGCGAGCCGCCGAGAAAGCGGTACATGCCGTCGCTGGTCGCCGGCAATTCCCGGGTGTCATTGGGCATCGGTGACCTCCTGCGCGGGGTAGCCCGCATTCTACTCTGGCCAAGGGCAGATGGGAAACCCGCCCGCCGCCGTCAATGGCTGCCTGCCGTCGCGGACGGATGTGTGACCTCGGATTTCAGCATCCGCTCCAGGGTTTCGAGCCGGTCGGCTTCGCGGGGCGGCTTGTCCCAGCGCAGCCGGTTGATGCGCGGAAACCGCATCGCCACGCCAGATTTGTGCCGCGGCGAGCGCGCCAGGCCCTCGAAGGCGACTTCCAGCACCAGCCCCTGGTCGGGCTCGTGCACCACATGACGGACCGGGCCGAATTTTTCGGTGGTGTTACGACGCACGAAGCGGTCGATCTGCAGCAGCTCTTCGTCCGTAAAGCCGAAATAGGCCTTGCCGACCGGCACCAGCTGCTCGCCGTCCTCGCCATTGGTCCAGACCCCGAACGTGTAATCGGAATAATACGAGGATCGCTTGCCGTGGCCGCGCTGGGCATACATCAGCACGGCATCGATAATGTGCGGGTCGCGTTTCCACTTCCACCACGGGCCCTTCGGGCGGCCGGGCAAATAGAGCGCGTCGCGGCGCTTGAGCATCACGCCTTCGACCGCCTCGGCATCCGCGCCGGCGCCGGCACTCCCGGGATTGGCGCGCGCCGACCTCAGCGCCTCCCAGCTGTCGAAGGTAATCATCGGCGACAGATCGACCCTCGCATCGTCGAGCCTGGCGACAAAGGCTTCGAGCCGCTTGCGGCGTTCGACAAAGGGCAGCTCGCGCAGGTCGGTGTCCGCTTCGCCGAGCAGATCATAGGCGCGCAGATGGATCGGATAATCATTCGTCAGCTTTGGCGAGACGACCTTGCGGTTCAGCCGCTGCTGCAGCACGTTGAAGGTCTGCACCCGGCCGTCGCGCAGCACCAGCAGTTCGCCGTCGATCGCGCCCGCCAGGCGCAGCGACGGCAGCAGATCGGGAAAGCTCTTGGTGATGTCCTCGCCGCTGCGCGAATACAGCCGCGCCAGCAAATTGCCGCGGTCGTCCTGGCCGCTGACGGCCTGCACGCGAATGCCGTCCCATTTCCATTCCGCGGCGAAATCGGCGGCGTCGAGCCCGGCAAAATCGGTATCTTCGATCGCATGAGCCAGCATCACGGGACGGAACGGCGCGGGATCGCGGTTGACCGGCTTTTCGGCGCGGCCTTCGAGCCAGGCGAACAGGTCGAGATAGGGGGGCGTCAGCCCGGGCCACATCAGCTCGACCTCATGCGGATCCCTGTCGCCGAGTGCGGCGGCGGCGGTCTTGGCCAGCCGCGCCGAAATGCCGATCCGCATCGCGCCGGTGACCAGTTTCAGCAAGGCCCAGCGGCCGGTCTCGTCGAGTTCGTCGAGCCAGCGCGTCAATTGTTTCGGCAGCTCGGTCTTGCCGAGGGTGCGAAGCGTGATGACCACCTCGGTCAGGGTCGGCGGCGGCGGGTTGTTGTGGCGGTGGTGGCTGTCATGCGCGTCGTGCTCGCGGTACCCCCCTCCCTGACCCTCCCCCGCAAGGGGGGAGGGAACGGATACAGCTGCTCCGGCGGCGGCTCCCTCCTCCCTTGTGGGGGAGGGCTGGGGAGGGGGGTAGCCCGGAAATGAGTTCTCACGATGGGCCGCCCACATCAGCGCGACCGTTTCCGAAAGGTCGCCGACATAGTCATAGGACAGCGCGAACAGCGCGGGATCGGTGCGCGCCGCGATCAGGTCGCGGATCAGGCCCGGCTTGGCATGCTTGAACGACAGTGCGCCGGTCAGTGCCGCCAGCGCGTAGCCGCGATCGGGGTCCTCGACCTCGTGAAAATAATTGACAATCAGCCGCAGCTTGTTGTTGCGGCCGGGCTCGTAGGCGAGGCGATCGAGCAGTTCGGCGAAGCGGTTCATGCTTCTTCGCCCTCGCTCGCCGGCTCCGCATCGCTTTCATCTTCGTCGCCATAGCCGACCAGATCGAGCGGCCGCGCGGTCAGGCCCCTGGCCGTGCACCAATGCACCAGGGCGTCTTCCTGGCCATGGGTCACCCAGATCTCGCCGGCGCCGGTGGCCTTGATGGTCGCGGTCAGTCCGTCCCAGTCGGCATGATCGGAAATCACCAGCGGCAATTCGACGCCGCGTTGCCGCGCGCGGGCGCGTACCCGCATCCAGCCCGACGCAAACGCCGTCACCGGATCGGGAAACCGCCGGGTCCAGATATCCGACGTCGCTGACGGGGGCGCCAGCGTGATGGTGCCGGCAAGATCGGCCTTCTTCATGCCCTTGACCATCCGCAGCTCACCCAGCGCCACGCCGCGACTCTGGTAATAGCGTGTAATCTTCTCCATCGCGCCGTGCAGATAGACCGGCGCGTCGTAGCCGGCGGCCCGCAGCAGCGCGATCACGCGCTGCGCCTTGCCAAGCGAATAGGCGCCGACCAGATGGGCGCGCTCCGGGAACAACGCCACCGACGCCAGCAGCTTCTTCACCTCGTCGGCGGCGCGGCCATGACGGAACACCGGCAGGCCGAACGTCGCCTCGGTGATGAAGACATCGCACGGCACCACCTCGAACGGCGCGCAGGTCGGGTCGGGTGCGTCCTTGTAGTCGCCGGAGGCGACGATGCAGATATCCTTGCAGGAGACCGCGATCTGCGCCGAGCCCATCACATGCCCGGCGGGATGGAATTTGACGCTGACGTCGCCGAGCCGGATCTGTTCGCCATAGCCGATGGCCTGGGTGCTGCGGGCGAAATGCTCGCCATAGCGCAACCGCATCATGTCGAGGGTTTCCTGCGTGGCCAGCACCGCGCCATGGCCCGGACGGGCGTGGTCGGAATGGCCGTGGGTAATGACCGCCCGCTCGACCGGCCGCACCGGATCGATATGAAAGCCGCCGGGCTTGCAACACAGGCCGGCAGCGACGGGCATCAGGATGTCTTGCGGACGCATCCCGGCTATATAGGCTGCTTCCGCCGCATTTTCAGCGGTCATGCCTGAGCTTGACCCGCGCATCCATCGCGAGAATTCCAGTAGAGCCAATGCCCGCGCGCCTGTTCCTTTCTTCCGGCGATCTGGTCGCCGACCGCCGCTTCGAATTCGCCCGTGATCTGCAGTTGAAGGGCGATCTGGTCGCCGCCGTCGATCTGCTCGAACAGGCTGTCGAACTGGCACCGAACTTTGCGTCGGCCTGGTTCACGCTTGGCAAGATTCGCGAACGGATCGGCCAGCGCGATCGGGCGATCGCAGCGTTCCGTCAGGCGGTCGGCACCGATGCGCAGGATCGGCACGGTGCCGGCCTGCATTTGATGCGGCTCGGCGCCGAGCCATTGGCGGCGATGCCGCAGGCTTATGTGCGGGTGCTGTTCGATCAATATGCGCCGCGGTTCGAGACGGCGCTGGTCGACGATCTCGGCTCTCGCGGCCCGGCGCTGCTGTTCCGGGCAATGCTGTCGGTGCGAGCCGCCGCCCACAAGCCGCCGTTCTTCAAATGCGCGATCGACCTCGGCTGCGGCACTGGATTGGCAGCCGCTGCCTTTGCCGGAGAGGTCGATCGTTTTGTCGGTATCGACCTGTCGCCGCGCATGATCGAGCGGGCCCGCGCCACCGGCCTTTACGCGGAACTGGAGGTCGCCGAGATGGCAGAGGGCCTGCGCGGCCGGCCCGATGCCAGTGCCGATCTCATTCTGGCCGCCGATGCCCTGGTCTATGTGTCCGATCTTGTGCCGGTGCTGTGCGAAGTAGAGCGGGTGCTGGTGCGAGGCGGCCTGCTGGCGTTCACCGTCGAAACCCATGGCGGCGGCGGCGTGATCCTCGGCGAGGGGCTGCGCTACGCCCACAGCGCCGCTTGCGTGCGCGCCGCGATCGAGGCCGCCGGCCTCAGACTGTCGCAGTGCGAGGATTTGTCGGCCCGCAATGAGGACAATGTCCCGGTGCCCGGCCTCGTCGTGGTCGCGACCAAACCGTAGCCCGGATGAAGCGCAGCGCAATCCGGGAATCGCGATGCGGATGGCACGGCCCCGGATTTCGCTGCGCTCCATCCGGGCTACGGGGCTCGCAAGCGACCAAGACCCTCGACGAAATGGCCGTGGCGGCTTACCTGTGGTGCCGTGCCGCCGCCCCGCATCCTGCCTGCATCTTCGGCCGAGACGACCGCGTTGCTGCCGGACCGTTTTCGCCAATGGTTCGCGGGCCGCGGCTGGTTGCCGCGCGAGCACCAATTGGCGTTGTTGGCAAAGGCCAGCGACGACCGCTCGGCGCTGTTGATCGCCCCGACCGGCGCCGGCAAGACGCTCGCCGGATTTTTGCCGACCTTGGTGGAGTTGAGCGCGCCCCTGCCAGTGCGCTCTTCTCCCTCCCCCCTTGCGGTGGAGGGTCGGGGAGGGGGGTCGCGCATTGGCGGCGTCACTTCCACTGGGCGCGGCGTGCAACGAAGCCGCGGCCTCCACACTCTCTATATCTCGCCGCTGAAGGCGCTCGCGGTCGATATCGCGCGCAATCTGGAAACGCCGATTGCCGAAATGGCGCTGCCGATCAAGGTCGAGACCCGCACCGGCGACACCCCGGTATCGCGGCGGCAGCGGCAGCGGCGCTACCCGCCGGACATCCTGCTCACCACGCCGGAGCAACTGGCGCTGCTGTTGTCGTCCGACGACGCGCCGTTCCTGTTCGCTTCGCTCGAGCGCATCGTGCTCGACGAGTTGCATGCGCTGGTCACCTCCAAGCGTGGTGACCTGCTGTCGCTCGGGCTGGCGCGGCTGTGGCGGCTCGCGCCCGAACTGCGCGCGATCGGCCTGTCCGCCACCGTCGCCGAGCCGGAATCGCTGGCGCGGTTTCTGGTGCCGCAAGCCTGCGGCCGAAGCGAAGCCGCCGATATCGTCGTCGCCGGCGGCGCCGCGGCGCCGGTTGTCGAAATGCTCGATACGCGCGAGCGGCTGCCCTGGGCCGGGCACACCGCACGCCATGCGCTCGGCGAAATCTACGATCTGATCCGGCGCCACAACACCACGCTGGTGTTCGTCA
>JBDTKD010000448.1:0-3269 GCA_039935515.1 Bradyrhizobium sp. | reverse complement strand
AGCGCGTTGGCGACGGCATAGGACTGGCCGAGCTTGCATTTGAACTGAACGAAAAATGGAACCATCGCTGTCGTCTCCGGGGCGTCGCGTTGCACCAATAGAGCAAAAAACCGGGCGCGGTGGCAAGCGAACTTGCCGGTCATAGTGCCTCGCGCTAGGACAGGACATGACCTTACCGGGACCGCTGCAATACCTGCGAGCCGATCGATGACGGTGCCTGTCGCGCTCACCATCGCAGGTTCCGATTCGTCGGGTGGCGCCGGCATCCAGGCCGACCTGAAGACGTTCGCGGCGCTCGGCGTCTACGGCGCGTCCGTCATCACCGCCCTGACCGCCCAGAACACGACGGGCGTCAGCGGCATTCATCCGGTGCCGCCGGCGTTCGTGACCGCGCAAATCGACGCCGTTTTCGGCGATCTCGCGGTCGAGGCGGTCAAGATCGGGATGGTGGCGCAATCGGCGGCGATCGACGCCATTGTTGCGGGGCTGACGCGATGGTCGCCGCGGCACGTGGTGCTCGACCCCGTGATGGTCGCGACGTCGGGCGACCGGCTGCTCGCCCCGGACGCCGTCGAAGCGCTGCGAACGAAGCTTGCTCCCTGGGCTTCGCTGATCACGCCGAACCTCCCGGAAGCGGCGGCGTTGCTGGACGAGCCTGTCGCGCAGAGCGAAGCCGCGATCGAACGCCAGGGCCAGCGGCTGCTCGCGACGGGGTGTCGAGCCGTGCTGATCAAGGGCGGCCACGGCCAGGGCAGCGAAAGCATCGATTACCTGATCGATCCAGCCGGCACCATCGCGCTATCGGCGCCACGCCTTGCGACCAAGAACACCCACGGCACCGGCTGTTCGCTGTCGTCGGCCATCGCGGCAGGCCTTGCCAAAGGCGAGGACCTGGCAACCGCGGTCCGCCATGGCAAGGCCTGGATCAGTGCCGCGATCGCCGCGGCCGATCGACTTGGTGTCGGCCACGGCCACGGGCCGATCCATCATTTTCATGAATTCTATTGAGCCCGCGCGCCGTCGCCAGGTTGTCGCAGAGCCCTGATATCTGCGATCCGGGAATTGACGACGTGCGATTCGCATCAAGCTGGCCGGTGACGATGAGTCCGTCCGAGCTCGAACGCCTTCGAGCGACCGGTTATGGCAAGGCTTCAATCGTCATCACGCCGTCACGAAATCTTGTTAGATGCTTGCGCATGGGAATTGAGGCGATGAGTGAAGAGAGCCCGGAGCGGCGCTTTCGCACTTTGTTTATCTCCGACGTCCACCTCGGGGCGCGGGGCTCGCAGGCCGAACGATTGCTCGACTTCCTTCGCAGCCATGATGCTGACACCATCTATCTCGTCGGCGATATCGTCGACGGCTGGGCATTGCAATCCAACTGGCACTGGCCGCAATCCCACAACGACTTCGTGCAGAAAATGCTGCGCAAGGCGCGCAAGGGCGCCAAGGTCGTCTACATTCCGGGCAATCACGACGAGTTCCTGAGGAATTACTACGGCACCCATTTTGGTGGCATCGATGTCGTGGAAACGATCATTCATGAGGGTGTCGACGGCCGGCGCTATCTGGTGATCCACGGCGATATCTTCGATCTCATAGTACAAAATGCGCGCTGGCTCGCCCATCTCGGCGACACCGCCTATGACTTCGCCATCCGGATCAATCGCCTTGTCAACATGTTTCGGCGCTGGTTCGGCGTGCCCTATTGGTCGCTGTCGCAATGGGCAAAGCTGAAAGTGAAAAACGCCGTGAATTACATCGGCGCCTTCGAGCAGACGCTGGCCGCCGAGGCACGGCGTCTCGGCGCCGACGGGGTGATCTGCGGCCACATCCACTACGCCACCATCCGCGACGAGCACGGCATCCGCTACATGAACTGCGGCGATTGGGTGGAGAGTTGCACCGCGCTGGCCGAACACGAGGATGGCCGTTTTGAAATCATCAGCTGGATCGAACCGTTGCGCCAGGTGGCGCCCGTTAGTTCAGTCGCAGTGCGCGCCGCCTGATGCGTATTCTGGTCGCGACCGATGCGTGGCACCCGCAGGTCAACGGCGTGGTCCGTACACTGACCATGATGGCGGAGGCGGCACGAGGTCTTGGCGTCGAGGTCAGCTTCCTCACGCCGCAGTCGTTCCTCACCGTCGCGATGCCAAGCTACCCCGATCTGCGGCTGGCGTTGCCGCGCCCGGCCAGGATAGCCCGGCTGATCGCTGCCGCGCGGGCCGACAGCATTCACATCGCCACCGAAGGGCCGATCGGCATCCTGGTGCGGCGCCATTGCCGCAGGCAGCGCTTGCCGTTCACCACGAGCTTCCATACCCGCTTCCCGGAATATGTCTCGGCGCGCGCCCCGATCCCTGAATCCTGGATATGGGCGGCGCTGCGTCGGTTCCACGGCGCGAGCCAGGCGGTAATGGTGGCGACGCCGGCGCTGGCAGCGGAATTGCGAACTCGCGGCTTTCGCAACGTGGTGTTATGGCCGCGCGGCGTCGATGCCGGGCAGTTTCACCCCCGCGCCGCCGATCTCGGCCTGCCGCGTCCAATCTTCATCTGCGTCGGCCGGGTTGCGGTCGAAAAGAATCTGGAGGCGTTTCTCGATCTCGACCTGCCCGGCACCAAAGTGATCGTCGGTGATGGACCGGCGCGCGCGGTGCTCACCGCAAAATATCCGCAGGCGGTGTTCCTTGGCGGGAGGCAGGGCGAAGCCTTGGCGGAAGCCTACGCCGCCGCCGACGTGTTCGTGTTTCCGAGCAAAACCGACACCTTCGGCCTGGTGTTGCTGGAGGCGCTGGCGAGCGGCGTGCCGGTGGCCGCATTTCCTGTGACTGGACCACGCGATGTGATCGGTGCGGCGCCGGTCGGCGCGCTGCATGATGATCTGCGGGCGGCGTGCCTGGCGGCGCTGTCGATCTGCCGGCAAGCCTGTCTCGACTTTGCCGCGAGGCATAGCTGGGAAGCCTCGGCGCGTGCCTTTGTCGACAATATAGCGACGATCCGCGCCGGCGACCTGGCCAGCGATACCGTTCAATTCGCAGCCGAGCGCCCCCGGGTCGTCGCCTGACCTGCCCCCGGGGCATCTTGCCCGCCCGCCCGGCGACGCGATACAAGGCGCGCATGACGGAACAATCCCCACTCCAGGTCAACTCGGCGGATATCGATGCGGCCGCGCGTGTGCTGGCACCGTTCGCGGTGCGAACCCCGCTGTTGTCGTCGCCGGCGCTCGACCAGCGCGCCGGCACGAGGGTGTTTCTGAAACCGGAACTGCT
>JBDTKD010000447.1:0-3134 GCA_039935515.1 Bradyrhizobium sp. | reverse complement strand
CAGGCGCGGCGCCATCTTGGCGACGTTCTCGTCGCGCTTGGACGTGATCGCACCCATCCAGTCCGACGGCGCCTTGGTCCAGCTGCCGCCCATGCCCTCGAGGAGGGCCGCGACGCACGAGCCGATGTCGCCGACCACAGGCGCGGCGATCTCGACGTTGCTGTCCATCTCCTTGGGCTCGATGTCGATCTGGATGAACTTCTTCGGGGCATCGCCCCAGCTCTTGCCCTTGCCGTGGCTCAGCAGCCAGTTGAGGCGGGCGCCGATCATCATCACGACGTCGGAGTCCTTCAGCACCGTCGAGCGTGCGGCACCCGCGCACTGCGGATGGGTGTCGGGCAACAGTCCCTTGGCCATGCTCATCGGCAGGAACGGAATGCCGCTGGTCTCGACCAGCGCGCGGATATCGTTGTCGGCCTGCGCATAGGCCGCGCCCTTGCCGAGGATGATCAGCGGACGCTTCGCGCTTCTCAACACATCGAGGGCGCGCTTGACCGCCGAAGGGGAGGGGATCTGCGCCGGGGCCGGGTCGATGACCTTGACCAGCGACTTCGCACCGGCGTCTGCGTCCATCACCTGGGAGAAAAGCTTGGCCGGCAGATCGAGATACACGCCGCCCGGACGTCCCGAGACGGCGGCGCGGATCGCGCGCGCCAGACCAATGCCGATGTCCTGGGCATGCAGCACGCGGAACGCCGCCTTGCACAGCGGCTTGGCGATCGCAAGCTGGTCCATCTCCTCGTAATCGCCCTGCTGCAGGTCGACGATCTCACGCTCCGAGGATCCCGAGATCAGGATCATCGGGAAGCAATTGGTCGTGGCATTGGCGAGCGCGGTCAAACCATTGAGAAAGCCGGGAGCCGACACCGTGAGGCAGACGCCGGGTTTTTTGGTCAGAAAGCCCGCGATCGCCGCAGCGTTGCCGGCACTCTGTTCGTGTCGAAACGAGATCACGCGAATTCCTGCGGCCTGCGCCATGCGGCCGAGATCGGTGATCGGAATGCCGGGCACCCCGTAGACGGTGTTGATGCCGTTGAGCTTGAGTGCGTCGATGACGAGATGGAAGCCATCGGTCAGTTCGCGCTCGGCGTTGGCCAAGGGTGCATCAATGCTCTGTACGACTGCGGACATTCCGCTTTCTCCCTGATCGTTTCTTGGTACGGACGAGTTGGTCGTTCCAGGCCCTCGTCCGAGATGAAGGACTCCGGCTTGTTAGAACAACCTTGTTAGAACAACCTTGTTAGAACAACTCTTGGCCGTGCGCCTCGACATAGGCGGCGAGGCCGAGCGTGTGACCGCGCGCAAGCCTTTCCGCAAGCTCGGTGTCGCGCTCTTCCAGCGCTTCGATGATGGCCATATGTTCGGGAAGGGACGTTGCGGTGCGATCGGCGCGCCCGATGGTCAACTGCCGGTAGCCGCGAACGTGCAGCAGGATATCATTGGTCATGTCGATCA
Organism: Bradyrhizobium sp.; assembly: GCA_039935515.1. Taxonomy (GTDB): domain Bacteria; phylum Pseudomonadota; class Alphaproteobacteria; order Rhizobiales; family Xanthobacteraceae; genus Bradyrhizobium. The sequence continues at coordinate 1,679 of JBDTKD010000447.1, read as the reverse complement.
GCACCGGCGACTCGCTGAGCGAGATCAGCGCCTGGTGAAAGGCAATGTTGGCCTTGGAATATTCCTCGATATGATCCTGCGGCAGACGATCCTTGCCGAAGTTCCTGAAAAAGTCACGCAGCGCCGAGATATCCTTTTTGCGTGCGGTGGTCGTGATCAGCCGTGCGGCCATGCTTTCAAGCGCGGCCCAGGCCCGGATCATGTCGACGATTTCGTTCTTGTTGCGGCGCACGACAACAATGCCGCGGCGTGGCACGGTCTTGACGAAACCATCCTGTTCCAGCATCGCGATCGCTTCGCGGATCGGGGTCCGGCTGACGCCGAGCCGTTCCGACAGCGCCCGCTCATCGAGCATGACCGGTTCGGGGGTCGCATAAATGTCCATCTTGAGGATGGCTTCCTTCAAAGCCTCATAGGCCTTGTTCTTGAAGCTCGTCTCCGGCGCAATCCGGACAATTGCAATCTCTGCCTCGGCCATGGGGGGCGGCGCCTTGGTTTGTTTCCGTGTGGGCACGATATGATCTCCTCGGTGGGAGATGCCTTCTTACCAGAACGATATATTACCAGAACGATATAGCCATTATTTTTGGCATACCAAATGCCAGAATGTCAAGTTACCCATATTATTGGCACTTCTATGCCGTCGGATGGGCTTGACAACTTCGTTTCTGGCATACCAAATGCCATAAAGCGTCTTCCCGGGTTCGAAGGAATGCCGCAGCGGCGCGGACCGGCACGACGGCGGTCACGAATGCCCGCGCTCGTGCCGACCCGAAAAAAGTGACGTTCAAGGAGGAACCCAATGTCGAATTCCAAAGATGCCGTCCGCAAAATCCTCGATCTGGCCAAGGCGGAGAAGCGCACGAGCCTGACAGCGCCGGAAGGCAAATTGGTTTGCGATGCCTATGGCATCCCGGTTCCGAAGGAAGGCGTGGCCAAATCCGCCAGCGAGGCGGCGAAGATTGCCGCCGACATGGGCTTCCCGGTCGTGATGAAGATCGTCTCGCCGGATATCCTGCACAAGACCGAGGCCGGCGGGGTGGTGGTCGGTGTAAAGACCGCCGCCGACGCCGAGAAGAATTATGCGGCCATCCTGGCCAACGCCAGGAAATACAAATCCGACGCCAAGATCGAGGGCATTCAGATCCAGCAAATGCTGCTCGGCGGCCAGGAAGTCATCGTCGGCGCGGTGACCGACGGCTCGTTCGGCAAGCTGGTGGCGTTCGGGCTTGGCGGCGTCCTGGTCGAGGTCCTCAAGGACATCACGTTCCGGCTCGCGCCGGCGACCAAGCAGGACGCGCTGTCGATGCTGGACGGCATCCAGGCCCATGAGATGCTGAAGGGGGTGCGCGGCAGCGAGCCGGCCAACCGCGATGCCATCGCCGATATCATCGTCAACGTCTCGAAGCTGGTCACCGATTTTCCGGAAATCGCCGAGATGGATCTCAACCCGGTGTTCGCGACCAGGACCAATGCGATTGCCGCCGACGTGCGCATTGTGGTCGATTTCGCGCCGAAGCCGCCACGTCCGCGTCCCAACCATGACGACATCGTGCGCCAGATGAACCGGATCATGAATCCGAAATCGGTTGCCGTGATCGGCGCGTCATCCGAGAGCGGCAAGATCGGCAACTCGGTGATGAAAAACCTCATCAATGGCGGCTACAAGGGCGAGATCT
>JBDTKD010000446.1:0-2611 GCA_039935515.1 Bradyrhizobium sp. | reverse complement strand
GGAGAAATTGATGTCATTGGCGCCGATCGACAGCATCACCAGGTCGAGCGTGCGGTCGGGTTGCCGGCGCTTGGCGGCGCTGAGGGCGGCGCGTAACTCGGCCAATTGCGCGCTGACGGTATGGCAGGACGCTGCCGATTTCGCCGGCGGGCATTCCCGGGCGCGTTGCGGACCGAACAGCCCGTCGGCGATGGTGGCACCGGTGCAGGCCAGCGGCAGATACGTCACCGCGATGTGCGGGTAGCGCACGGCGAGCGCCAGCGCGGTTCGGGTCTGGTAGCTGTAGAGCGAACGGTGGCAGGCTGAATTGAACCAGGTCGCGCTCTGGCGCTGCCAAACCTGCAGGGAATCCGGCGCCCCGCAGGCGCGTCCGCCCTTGTAGCCGGCGCGGCTCGGGCGGTAATACTCGCTGCCCGCGGTTCCGAGATAGGAGCGGAAACAGAATCCCTCATCGGCCAGCGCGATCGCGCGATCCGGATCGCCTTCGCCCGATGCGATGCTGTCGCCGAGCCCGGCGAGGAGGATGTCGCGCACCATGATGTCGGCGGTCAGGTGCTGTGGCGCCTCGGATCCGCTGGAAACGTCCACGGTCGCGACCGTGCGCAGGCCGTATCGCGCCCGCAAGTTGATCGGCTCGGCGCAATCCTGTGTGGATTGCTGCGGACCGCCGCCATCGTCGAACGACCAGGCGCAGACGGCGCCGACCGGAACCTGGCCGCTGAGCCGAACGGTGACCGGGTGATCCACCGGCGTCAGATAGCTCTCCTTGACGTTATCGCGCGTGCACGGCTCGCTGATGCGGCCGGCGGGATCGATACAGAGCCGGTTCACGGTGTTGCGTGCCCAGCCGCGGCCATCGCTCTGCAGCTCGAGCGCCTGTTCCGATTCGAGAATGCTGCCATTCTGTGCGCTGTCGGTATGGATCAGGAAATCGCGCTCTTCGCGAAACAGCCGGAAGCGGTTGCGGACTTCCCAGGAAATCTGCATGTCGGGAGAGCCCTGTGCGGCGGCCCACTCCGCAGGCAGCGTCCCCAGCGCCGCAAGCAGCAGCGCGTAGATCATCATCGGGCGAAGGTGAATTCGTATCATGGCGCCTTTGACGTCACTAAGGGGGCAGAAATAAGAATGCCGGCTGCCTTCCGGCTCCCTAGCGTGACTTCAGGCGCCTGATCGGCTGCGGCAGCGCGACCGGGGGCGGCGGGGCCTCGCTCACCTTGCGGCGATCCTGCCAGGGCCGCACGACGTTGAGCCAGAGTTCACGCGTTCCCATGATGGAAATCGCGATGCTGAAGGGGATCAGGAAATACAGGATCCGGAACACCACCAGCGTGGCCAGCAATTGTTCACGCCCGAATTCGGGCAGCGCCACCAGCATCGCGGCGTCGAACACGCCGAGGCTGCCCGGCGCATGACTGGCGAATCCGAGCAGGGTGGCCAGGATGAACACCACCGCCAGCGAAATGAAATCGATGTGCGGCTGCGCCGGCATCAACAGATACATCGCGAACGCGCAAAAACCGAGATCGACCACGCCGATCAGCATCTGCAGCAGCGTCAGCCGCGCCGACGGCAGCACCACCTTCCAGCCGTTCTGCCCGAGTTCGCGGCGTTCCTCCCCCAGCACCAGCCAGATGAAATACGCCGCGATGCCGCCGAGGCAGCCGATCGCAATCAACCGGTTGATGGCTGCCGGCAGCAGGTCCATGGCCGATGCCGCCCACGGGTGCAACGCCATCCCGAACCCGAGCACGAACAGATTGCCGAGCCAGAACGTCAGGCCGGAGAGAAAGCAGACCTTGGCGACGTCGATGGCATTCAGCGCATAGTCCGAATAGATCCGGAAGCGGATCGCGCCGCCGGTGAACACGGTGGCGCCGATATTGTGGCCGATCGAATAGCTGGCAAAGCTCGACAGCGCCGCGATGCGATACGGCACATGCTTCTTGCCGATGGTCCGCAGCGCAAAGAAATCGTAGAATGTCAGCGTGCAAAACGCGCCGATCACGCACAGCGCGGCGAGCGCGATATGGGCGGGAGGAATATCCGTCAGCGCCGTCAGGATCACGCCGGTGTTAACCCCCTTGAGGGTGCGGACCAGGGTCGTGATCGCGAGGACGATGATGAGGAGGCTCGCGGCGATTCCGAGCCGTTTCCAGCCGATCCGTTCCTTGAAGCCACGCCCGAGCGTGGTCAGCAGTCGATGCATTCATCCTCCCGGCGGGGCGGCAACAAGTCCGAAACCCTTCGAAGCCACGCTGCCAAGCGGCAGCCAATCGCTCCTCAGGCGAAACCCATAAGGCAAAAACGTCGCGATGTGCAGTCCTTGACAACGCCGGCTTCGACATTCGGCCGGCGCGGCTGTCACATTCTGTACATATGCATTGCCACGGAAGATTCGAGCCGGCGCGCCTTTCTTGCGGCCGCGGACCCTGCGGCGATTGTTCCGATGTTCCGTCGCGAGCCGCAGGAACATAGCGGCGGCCAGCCGGTTAGCGCGGTATCAGCAATCGAACATAGCGGCGCTTCCGCGAGGCCAGCGGTTGCGCCGCCATGTTCCCGAAACAAGAGGACCCCCGCGATGGGACTGTTCACCAAAGACATCAAGAACATG
>JBDTKD010000445.1:0-3292 GCA_039935515.1 Bradyrhizobium sp. | reverse complement strand
AAAGGCATTGGCGCCGAAGGTCTTCGGATCGGCCGGCAATTGGTTCGGCATGCGATAGCCGACCGACTGGAAATCGCTCGGCGACTGCGCCGCCGAGTACAGAAGATAAGTGAGCATCTTCACGTTCATGTTGCCGTAAAAGCCGGGGATGATCACCCGCACCGGGCCGCCATTGGTGGCGGGGATCGGCTCGCCGTTCATCTTGAGCGCTAGGATGGCATGGTCGAGCGCCGGATCGTCGAGCTTGTAGCTCTTGGCGAAGTCGGAGCCTTCCGGCGTTGCCGGCTGGTCCCAGCCTTCGGCGGTGAGCCAGGTTGCGGCCTTGCCCGGAGACATCTTCAAACTGTCGAGGAACGGACGCAGCGGCACGCCCTCCCATTCGACATTGCCCATGCCGCCATTATGCCATTGGCCGCCCGGGGCCTTCTGCTTGGCGGCGTAGAACGAGCGGCCATTGCCGGCGCATTGCAACACCGAGACGCGCTTTTCCTGCGACGCCGCCTGCAATTGCGCGATGGTGACGTCGCGCGGGCGTTCCACAAGACCGTCGACGCGGACCTTCCAGTTCTTGACCATGTCGGCCGATGGCGGCGACGTGGTCGCATACCAGGATGCCTCGCCTTGGTGCGGAAAGTGGAAGCGGTTGAACAGAATCTCTTTCGGCGTGAGTGCGTATTTGCGCAATTCGGTGAGCGGGGTTTCCATTACGCCGAGTTGAGCGTTGTGGATGATCAGGCCGGCCTGCTTGCCGGGGATGATTTGGGCAGAATCGGGCGCCTCGGCGGCAAAACTTATGTTGCCAAATCCAGCCGAGAGGCCGGCGGCGCACGCGAGCACATTGAAGCCGCGCCGCGACAAATGAGGAAACCGTCGGTTGAGCATATCTCACCTCCGCTATCACTCCGCCCGAATGGTTCCGGTGCGGCGGCCCCCCCGCGGCCATCCATCGATGGACCGCAGGCGCGCCTGAGTGGGTTATCATTGGGTTGGCAGCACACCAGTGACAAGTTCTCTGCCCGGTGCGAAAGTTTTACAATAGAAATGATGTACCGCAGTGCGAATATGTCGCGGCGCCTGGCTGCCGCTCTGGGCGACTAAACACAACTCAAAAATCCGAAGGACAGCCGCGAGGCGGTCTTTCCTTGTGTGGCGATTGTGGTGCGGTGCATGATTCCGCTTTTGTGCAGGTTTTCGGATGCCGGCATGCCGAGACCATCCCACGCTCGGACATCCGGCATCCGAAAAGCGCCAAGGCAGGAAATCGTGGGGTGTGGGGCACCGACAGTGCAGCGGGTGCTATGGAGATTTGGCGTCGGCGTGAGTGTTGGGGAAGTTGAGCCGACGCTGGCGATCGGATCGCTTGAGCTTGAATCTTGGGCGTGCGTGCTGGCGCGAACGAGCGGATCGCACGTTGCTCGACAGGATTTGCGGTGCGATCACGGGCCAGTCCTGCTGATCGGCGCAAGCGGGTGTGCTGCCGGGCGAGAGCCGACCAAAATGGCACGCTTCGGTGCGGTGCTGGATCAGCGATGACGGCATCATGAGGTGTCGATCCTGATCGCGGCTGGCGCGGGCGTGGGTCGGTGCTTTGGCTCGCTGCCGCGCGCGAAGGTCTCGATGATGAACATGCGTCCGCCGCAGCAGGGGCACGGCCGTGGCAGCATGCGGGGTTCGCCGGCCGCTGGGGCCTCTGAGGTATCTTGCTGTTGGCAGCGGACCGGCACGGCGAGCAGCTGGCGCGCCCGCGCGATGTTGGCGGCGCGGCGGCCACTGGCCAGCAGTCCGTAGTGCCGGATGCGGTGGAAGCCCCCGGGCAGCACGTGCATTAGGAAGCGTCGGATGAACTCGTGGGTCGACAGCGTCATGGTCTGAGAGCGGCCAGGCCCCTCGATCCGGTAATTCTTCCACCGGAAGGTGACGCCGGTGTGGTCGGCCGCGATCAGGCGGCGATTGGAGATGGCGACCCGGTGGGTGTAGCGCGACAGATAGGCGAGCACGGCCCTGGGGCCGCCGAACGGCCGCTTGGCATAGACCACCCAATCGATCTTGCGCAGCGGCGCGAGATACGCCTTGAAGGCTCTGATGTTATCGAGGTGGGCATGGACGCCGAAAAACTTGAGACGTCCGGCCCGGTGGGCGGCGACGAGCTTGGCCAGGAACAATCTCCGGAACAGGCACGAGAGAACCTTCACGGGCAGGATAAAGGCTGGCCTGCACGGTACCCACCGCGTGCCATCAATGGAGATGCCGCCGCCCGGCACGATCATGTGGACATGGGGATGATGCGTCAGCGCCGAGCCCCAGGTGTGAAGCACCGAGGTGATGCCGATGCGGGCGCCGAGGTGCTTGGGATCGGCCGCGATGGGTGTCATGGTCTCGGCCGAGGTCGTGAACAGGATGTCGTAGATCACGGCCTTGTTCTGATAGGCGATGTCCGCGATGGCGGCCGGCAGCGTGAACACCACATGAAAGTACGGCACTGGCAACAGATCGGCCTCGCGCGCGGCGAGCCATTCCCTGGCGGCCGTGCCCTGACACTTCGGACAATGCCGATTACGACAGCTGTTGTAGGCAATGACCGTGTGCGGGCAATCTTCGCAGCGCGCCACATGGCCGCCGAGCGCCGCCGTGCGGCAGCGCTCGATGGCCGACATCACCTTCATCTGCTCGAGGCTGACGTGACCGACATGGGCACGACGCCACGCCGCTCCGTGGTCGCGGAAGATATCCGCGACCTCCAGCACCGGGCGAGACATGACCGCGGGCCGTTACGTCGGCGGCTGGACTTTCCTGTTCTTCCTGGGCTTCTTGCAAGGCTGCGACAGCAGGTCGAGCGGGCTCTTGATACCAGCGATCATGCCGGTGGCGACGCGGGCGTAGCGCGCTGTCGTGTCCAATTTGTCGTGCCCCAGCAGCGCCTGGATGATGCGAATATCGGTGCCGCGTTCAAGTAGATGGGTGGCAAAGGAGTGTCGAAGCGCATGGAGCGTTACGCCCTTGCGGATTCCGGCCGCATCGGCCGCCTCATGGAACAGGCGGTTGAGTTGGCGGGTTGTCATCGGCTTACCGGGCCTTCGGCCTGGAAACAACCAGCGCTCCTCCACGGGAGTTGTGGAATCGAAACCCCGCCGGCGCGTCTTCCACCATTGGCGCAGCAGGTCGAGCGTGTCGGGCGACAGCATGACATTGCGGTCCTTGCGGCTCTTGGACTGCTCGACCCGAATGATCTTCTGCGCGCTGTCGATGTGCTTGACCTTCAGCCTGACCACCTCGCCGGCGCGCAGGCCGCAGC
>JBDTKD010000444.1:0-15718 GCA_039935515.1 Bradyrhizobium sp. | reverse complement strand
TGTCGGAGGAGTCGCGCGCTATCTGGTTTCCGTTCTGTTTGTGAGTCAGTTCGGAATCGGATTTCCCTGGGCTACTTTGTTCGTCAATGTAACGGGCTCGTTTATTATCGGATTTTATGTCGCGTTGACCGGCCCGGACGGCAGATTGTTTGTTAGTCCGCGGCAAAGGCAGTTCGTCATGGTCGGCATTTGCGGAGGCTACACTACGTTTTCCACGTTCAGTCTCGAGACCTTTCGGCTTGTGCAGTCCGGCAACGTCCAAGCCGCGTCCCTCAATCTATCCATCTCGGTCGTAGGCTGGATGACAGCCGTGTGGCTCGGTCATGCACTTGCGGCACGCTTCAATCGTTTGTAAGGAACTGAAAATGCAAATACCGAAACAAGCACTGCTGCTGCGAATTTTCACCGGTGAAAATGACAAATTCGATGATCGTCCGCTCTATGAAGCCATTGTGAAGAAAGCGCGTGAAATGCACCTGGCCGGCGCGACCGTGTTGCGTGGTCCGATGGGTTTTGGCAAATCGAGCCTGATTCACACCGACAAAATTCTGCGACTGTCTCTGGATTTGCCCCTGGTCATCGAAATCGTGGATTCCGAAGAGAAGATTAATGAATTTTTGCCTGTCCTTGACGGAATGATGGATAGCGGTCTCATCACGTTGGAGAAATTGCAGGTGCTGCAGTACGGCAATGATAAAGCGACGGATGCCTAGGCCAGCGGGCGAGGTTGCAAGGAATTTTTTGGAAGTTCGGAGTCAGACCGCGCTTGTTTTCGTCGATTTTCCGGCTAAGATCAATGTATTCGAAAACGGGGATGGGGTCCCCCACAACCGCCGAAGAGGCTGATGACTCCTGCTGTGCACTGCCAGCAGGAGTGTGTCTTGGATCAGACAAGCCCACTGTTCTCACACAAGAGTCTTGAGCACATTCCAGGCTATTCGTGCAGTCTTCGGAGAGCTGTGGGCTCGCAGCGACTATTGCGACTTATGGCCCGCGCGATCGGGAAAGCGCAGAGGCGGGGTCGCGCGCCATGACAAGCGTATGGGGATTGGCTGCTCTGTGGCTTGGCCTTGCATTAATCGCGAGTTTGCTCTCCATCTGGTTTCGCATCTCGACCGCACTGTCGGAAATTGTCGTTGGAACGATCGCACAATTGATCATCGGGGCCGCTATTGGCTCGGCGGTACTTGGCACCGATGAATCCTGGGTAAAGTTTTTATCTGGCCTCGGCGCGATCGTACTGACTTTTCTCGCGGGAGCAGAACTTGATCCGCAGGTATTCAGGCTCAAATGGAAGGAGGCCGCGTCAGTTGGACTCGCGAGCTTCTTCTTCCCCTTTTTTGGTTGCGCGGCTGCTGCCCATTACTTGCTTGGCTGGGAACCGATGCCGAGTTGGCTTGCGGGCGTTGCAATGTCCACCACTTCCGTCGCTGTCGTCTATGCGGTGATGCTGGAGTTCGGATTTAATATCACGGAGTACGGCAAGACCATCCTGGCCGCCTGTTTCGTAACCGATCTCGGGACTGTGGTCGCGCTCGGACTTATCTTCGCTCCATTTACGCTGAAGACATTGGTTTTCCTTGGTGTCGGGGCATTCGTCTTTGTCGTGCTTCCCTGGGTCACCCCGCGGTTTTTTCGCCTCTACGGAAATCGCCCTTCCGAGTTGGAAGCAAAATTCCTGCTGCTTTGCTTGCTGGGAATGGGGGCATTAGCGAGTTGGGCAGACAGCGAGGCAGTGCTTCCGGCCTACCTGATCGGGATGGTGCTTGCGGGTACGGTCGGCAAGGATCATGTGCTAATCAGAAGGTTGCGTACGCTGACATTCGGACTGCTGACGCCGTTTTATTTTATTCGCGCTGGCTCCTATGTTTCGATACCAGACCTCGTTGCCGCGCCCATCGCCTTCATCCTCTTTCTCTTCGTTAAGGTCGGGACGAAGATCGTCGGCGTATACCCTGTTACCAAACTATTTGGTTCGCCCGACCAGGAGGCAACGTATACAACCCTGTTGATGTCCACCGGTCTCACTTTCGGGACTATCTCGGCTTTGTTCGGACTTTCGCATGGGATCATCAATCAGGCCCAATATTCATCACTGGTGGCCACGGTGATTGCCAGTGCGGTGATCCCGACAGTAATTGCGAATGCCTTCTACCTGCCACGTCATCTGTTGCCAAAACGAGGGTCAGGCCCACCCGATCGAGAAGCTGCTTGAACAATCTCTGTTGTGAACGGTCATCCCGTGCGAAGCATCGTCCATCTCGCGGGTGAACTCGGCGCCGATCTCCTGGTGATGGTGCCATAACCATTCGATGCTTGATGAACGAGTGCTTGGAGGTCGAACCGACGGGATCATTCATTTGGCATCTCGCCCGATTCTGGTCATAAAATAGAGAAGAGGGCACCATCGCCAAAATCCGAGACAGGGTGGGAATGATATAACCGGCTAGATTCAGGATCTAAAAATGGGGGAGGAAAATGCAAATTCCGCGGGAGGCAGTTTTGCTCCGAATCTTTTTCGGGGAGAACGATCAATTTCATCGTCTTCCTCTCCATGAGGCGATTGTCCTGAAGGCGCGGGAGATGCACCTCGGCGGTGCAACTGTCTTGCGCGGCCACATCGGATTCGGCCACTCGAGCCGCATTCATACCAGCAAATTTTTGCGCCTCTCGCAGGATCTGCCGGTCGTGGTTGAGATCATCGACTCGCAAGAAAAGATCGAGAGTTTCTTGCCTGTGCTGGACGGCATGATGGCGAGCGGTCTTATCACCATGGAGAGAGCGGAGGTTCTTCAATATGGAACTGAGGAAGCCCGTCCGTTCAAATCGTCGAGCGAGAGCCGAGTTCCCATAACCTGAAAGTCTAGGGGAAATCCATGCCGGCCTACCGTTGTCGCACGACAACTCACGGCCGCAACATGGCTGGCGCTCGCGGCCTCTGGCGCGCCACCGGCATGAAGAACGAAGACTTTGGCAAGCCTATTATCGCCGTGGTCAACTCGTTCACTCAATTCTTTTCGCACAGTACACAGCAAGTCGCTCGAGGATACGCTCAAACGCCGGTGATCGCACCGGCGCGTGGAGGCCTCCCGGCGGTCGCGCCAAAATGTTCAGTTGCAATGCCGGCAAGCCCGTGGCTAGCATCGGTTCCGGCCCGCCAACAGCGCCAACAAACAATAGACGGGAAGCGACCATGACCACGCAGCCGACGACGAAGGGCGCCTGGAGAATCACGTTTCTCCTGTTCTTGTTCATGCTGTTGAATTTTGCCGACAAGATCGTGGTCGGCCTCGCCGGCGTGCCGATCATGACCGAACTGAAGCTCGAGCCGTCGCAGTTCGGGCTGCTTGGCTCCTCGTTCTTCTTCCTGTTTTCGATCTCGGCGATTGTCGTCGGCTTCATTGTCAATCGCGTCGAAACACGCTGGGTCCTGATTGTGCTGGCGGGGGTCTGGGCGCTGGCGCAGTTTCCGATGGTGGGCACGATCGGATTCACCACACTGTTGATCTGCCGGGTGATCCTCGGCGCCGGCGAGGGCCCGGCGTTCTCGGTCGCGGCACACTCGGTCTATAAATGGTTCCCCGACGAGAAGCGAACGTTGCCCACGGCGATCCTGTCGCAGGGTTCGGCGTTCGGCGTGATCCTGGCGGTGCCGGCGCTGAACTGGGTGATCGTCAATTATACCTGGCACTATGCCTTCGGCGCGCTCGGCGTGGTCGGATTGTTGTGGGTGCTGGCGTGGGCGATCTGGGGCGAGGAAGGGCCGCTGGTCCACACCGTCGCAATGGCCGCGGCCGACCCGCGCATTCCCTATTCGCGGCTTTTGACGTCGCGCACCTTTATCGGCTGCTGCGCGGCAACGTTCGGGGCCTATTGGGCGTTGTCGCTGGGTCTCACCTGGTTCACGCCCTTTATCGTGAAAGGCCTCGGCTTTTCGCAGATCGATGCCGGCTGGATATCGATCCTGCCCTGGGTGTTTGGCGCTGCGATCGTGCTGCTCACGGGGTGGATTTCGCAAGTCATGATGGCGCGCGGTGTGACCACGCGTGGCGCCCGCGGCGTGCTCGGTTCGGCGCCGCTGATTGTCGGCGGATCGATCCTGGCGGTGTTGCCCCATGTCGAGGGCGCCGGGTTGCAGATCGCCCTGCTGGTGGCCGGGTCGGGGCTGTGCGGATCGATCTATGTGGTCTGCCCGCCGATGCTCGGTGAATTCACCCCGGTGTCGCAGCGCGGCGCGGTGATCGCGATCTACGGCGCGATCTATACCCTTGCCGGCATTGTGGCGCCGTCGGTCATGGGCAGCGTGATCCAGCGATCGGGCGGCTTGCTCGAAGGCTACATGACCGGCTTCACCATCAACGCCGTTGTCTTGATCGCGTCCGGGTTGCTCGGCCTGTTGCTGCTCTGGCCCAATACCGAACGCGCACGGCTGATCGGGCATGAAACGGCGCGGCCGAAATTCGCGTAAGCGCGGGGGACGACTCCCGTAGCCCGGATGCAATCCGGGGCTTTGGTGCCGCAAACCCGGATTGCGCTGCGCTCCATCCGAGCTACGCGCGCGCGCCGCGCACCAATCGGCCCGGCCGGGCGCCGGTCGCGGTGCCATGGCGCTGCGTCACCGCGCCGGAGACGATGGTGGCGTCATAGCCGTCGACCTGTTGCAGCAGGCGCCGTCCGCCGACCGGGAGGTCGTAATGAACCTTCGGCGGGTGCAGATGAAGCCTGTCATAGTCGATGACATTGAGATCGGCCTTGTAGCCCGGCGCGATGACGCCGCGATCGTGCAGACCGACCGACAGCGCGGTCTTGCGCGACTGCGCCGCGACCACGAAGGGGATGGTGAGCTTTTCGCCGCGCGTGCGGTCTCTGGTCCAGTGCGTCAGCAGATAGGTTGGGAAACTCGCATCGCAGATGATGCCGCAATGGGCGCCGCCATCGCTCAGGCCGGGCACCGAGCATGGATCGCGCAGCATCTCGCGGGTGGCGTCGAGATTGCCGTCGGCGTAGTTCAGGAACGGCACATAGAGCATGCCGCGGCCCTCATCGGTGAGCATCGCCTCATAGGCCAGATCTTCCGGCTGTCGTCCCTGCCGCCGCGCTTGCGCACCGAGGGTGTTTTCCGGGGGTTGCTCGTAGTCCGGCGGATCGCCAAGCAGGTACATCTTGTCGTAGTTCGGCCGGAAGAACAGCGGATCGTCGGTCGACGTCGCGGTCTCGCTCAAGATGGCCGCGCGTACTTCGGGCCGGCGCAGCCGCATCAGCCGTTCGGCCAACGGCAGCCCGGCAATGGCCTGGTAGCTGGGATGAGTCTGGAACGGGTTGCGCGACAGTTCCAGTCCGAGCAGCAGCCCCACCGGGCGCGCGGCGATCTGCGCCGTGATCGACAGGCCGCGGCCCGAAGCCTGATTGATGCTGTCGAGCGTCTGACGCCAGCGCTGCGGCGCCTTGTCGTTCTGGGTGATTGAGAACGAGATCGGACATCGGGTGTTTTCCGCCACCCGCAACATCATCGGCAGGTCTTCATGAAGGGTCGAGAGATCGAGCACGAATTGCAGCACGCTGCGGCCGACCCCATGCATCGCGCCGGCGATCGCGGTCAGTTCATCCTCGCCCGCTTTCAGCGTCGGCGTGTAATCGCCGGTCGAGGTGCGATGGTTCAGGGTTCGCGAGGTCGAGAAGCCGAGCGCGCCGGCGCGCACGGCATCGCCTGCGAGCACCGCCATCGCCTGGTTGTCTGCGGCGGTGGAGGGATCGCGTCGCGCGCCCCGCTCGCCCATCACATAGACGCGAAGCGCGGCGTGCGGCAACTGGGCGCCGATATCGATGTCGAACTGCCGCTTCGACAGCCACTCCATGTAATCCGGAAAGCTTTCCCACGACCACGGGATCCCGGCGCTCAAGACCGGCTCGGGAATATCCTCGACGCCTTCCATCAGCTGGATCAGGCGCTGGTGATCGTTGGGCTTGCAGGGCGCGAAGCCGACCCCGCAATTGCCCATGATGGCGGTGGTAACGCCATTTTGCGACGAGGGCGTAATGTCCTGGCTCCAGGTGACCTGGCCGTCATAATGGGTGTGAATGTCGACAAAGCCCGGCGTCACCAGTTTGCCGCGGGCGTCGATCTCTTGCTTGCCCTTGCCCGAAACCTTGCCGACCTCGCTGATCCGGTCATCCGAGATGGCGACGTCCGCTTCGAACAGGCCGCCACCGAGTCCGTCGGCGATGTTGCCGCCGCGGATGACGAGGTCTGGGTTGCTGGTCATGGCGTTTCGCCTCGGTGTGAAGTCTGGATTTGCTGTCGCATCATGGGTGGTCCCCCGATGCTGTCAACTGCCGCGGGCGAACGTCAGGAATGCATCAGTCTGGCGTCGGAGGCTCCGGATCTCGCTTGCGGGCCACGCTCGGTGACCAGCGCGAGCAGCACTGTCAGCACCATGAACACCGCCGATGCGCCGAACACCCAGTGCGGCAGATTCTGGTCCATGATCCAGCCGAACAGCAGCGGGCTGATGATGCCGCCGATATTGAAGCCGGTGGAGACGATGCCGAAGGCCCGTCCGGCCGCGCCCGCCGGCGCCGCGTTGCGCACCAGCATGTCGCGCGAGGGAGCGATCACGCCGCCGAGAAATCCGGCGCCCGCCATCGCCGCGGTCAACAGCAGCGGCGGCAGCGCGATCGTCGCGATCAGCAGCACGATCGCGGCATTGATGGCGAAGCAGGCGGCCGCGACCTGGCCGTGGCGCTGGGTGTGGTCGGCGAGGAAGCCGCCCGCCAGCACGCCGACCGCGCTGGCGCCGAGAAACGCCGTCAACGCGATGTTGGCGATGGAGAACGACGCGCCATAGCCGCTCATCAGCGCCACCACGCCGAAATTGCCGATCCCGGCGCTGGACAGGCTGAGCAGCATGAAAAAGATCGTCAGCACGATCAAAGCGGGCGTGACGATGCCTTGCCGCGGCGCGCTCGTCCCATCGGGGCCGCGATCGGCGGCGCTCGCGTCGGGAACGCCGACGATGACGAGCAGCAGCGCCACCAGCGGACCCACCGCGCCGGTCACGATCAGGGCGCCATGGCCGCCGATCGTTGCGGCCAAGGCTGCCACCGTGGCCGGTGCGACGGCACCGCCGAGGAAGCCGGCAAAGGTGTGGATCGAAAAGGCGCGGCCCATGCGTGCTTCATCCATATGGACCGAAAGGATCGCATAGTCGGCCGGATGGTAGACGCTGTTGGCGAGGCCCAGCAGCACCGCGCTTGCGATCAGCCAGGGATAGCTCAGATGCAGCCCGAGCATGATCAGCGCGAAGCCGCCGAGGGTGAGGCCCATCAACAGGATCTTGCGGGCGCCGATATGATCGGCCAGATAGCCGATCGGCGCCTGGGTCAGGCCGGAGACGACGGCAAAAACCGTCAGCGCCAAACCGAGCTCGATATAGCCGACGCCGAGTTGCTGCTTCAGGAAGGGAAACAGCATCGGCAGCACGAACATATGAAAATGACTGACCCAATGGGCCGTCGAGATCGCGGCAAGCGTCCGCAGCGAGCCGTCGGCCTTTGCTTGTTGCGGTGCGGCCAGAACGTCGACCATTTCTCGTTGATACCCCGTTTGCTGAACGGCCCGGCAGGGCGGCCCGAAACTATCGGCTAGAGCGGTTATTTGTCCATGAATACGGCTGCATGGCAGCCCTCGCGAACCGCCCCGGAAAGGGCGGTTTCGCCGTTGAATTCGAGAGACAACGACGCACCACGCGGGAATGATGCATCCATGGCCGTTTCAGCCGATGTTGCAAAGCCGCTCCGGGTGCTCGTCTCCGAGGGAAGCAGCCCCTCGGCGCGCGAGGCGGTCACGATTCTGGGGCTGTCAGGTCACCATGTCGAGGTCTGCGACCCAAACCGCTATTGCCTGGCGCGGTTCTCGCGGTTTGTCCGAAAGTTACATCATTGTCCGGGCTTGCGGGACGATCCGGCCGGGTTCCTTTGGTTTATCGAGCAATTGCTGGCGGCGGGGCATTTCGATGTATTGCTGCCGATCCATGAGCAGGGATTTCTGTTCGCGCGCGTGCGGCAGCGGCTGGAGCGCCGCGCCGGGCTGGCTTTGCCGCACTTTGCAAGCTACCGCGCCGTGCACGGCAAGGCCGGCTTCAGCCGGCTGCTCGACCAATTGCGCTTGCCGCAGCCGGCCACGCGGATCGTTGCCTCGGCAACCGAACTCCGAAAGGTGATCCGGTTTCCTGCGGTCGTCAAAACCTCGGTGGGCACCGCGAGCCGCGGTGTCTGGTTCGTGCGCAACGACGGCGAGCTCGACGCCGCGTTGCGAGAGCTCGGCGCGAGCGGGGCGTTCGCCGGCGAGGTCGTGGTGCAGGACTTTGTCGCGGGCGCGACCGAAAAGGCGCAGGCGGTGTTTTGCCACGGCGGCTTGATCGGGTTTCATGGCTATCGCCAGATCGTCGCCGGCGCCGGCGGCGGCGAGGCGATCAAAGAGAGTGTGAGCCGTCCCGAGCTGCGTGCGGCGATGGTGGCGATCGGAGAGCAACTCGGCTGGCACGGTGCGCTGTCGGTCGATTACATCTGGCGTGACGACAGCGACACGCCGCTGTTGATCGATTGCAATCCGCGCCTGGTCGAACCGATGAGCGGTTGGCTCGCGGGTGTCGATCTGGTGGGGTTGCTGCTCGAAGTTTCGCGGGGCGGGGCGCCGGCCATTGCCGCCGAAAGCCGCGATGGCGTGCGGACGCATCTTGCCATGCAGGCACTGCTCGGATGCGCAGCGCGAGGCGGCAGGCGGTGCGATATCATCCGCGAGGGCTGGCGTGTTTTTGCCGGCAGAGGCCCCTACGCCGGCAGCAGGGAGGAATTGACGCCGCTGCGGCTCGACTGGATCGGCGTGGTGCCGGTGGCGATGACGGTGCTGCTGCTGCTCGCCAGGCCGAAGCTCGCGGCCGGTCTGGCAAAAACCGGCTGGGGTGCGCATTTGCTCGATCTCGATGCTATCCGGCGGATCGAGAGTGACGATTTTCCGGGACCGGTGCTATAGCGGCTCGTCGTCGGTGCCGTAGCGGTCGCGCTTTGGCGTGGCGAAATCGCCGTCTTCCAAATCGTCCTCGGTCGGTGCCGGCTTGGCGGGCGGCAATGGCTTGGCCTTGCCGCCGTCCTTCTTGGGAGGCTCACGCTTTTGGCCGGATCCGCTCATGATCTCCCCCTCTTCAAATTCACTTGAAGCAGACATTATCCGCTGTTGGACAATCTTTCCTGCCTTTTTCCGGTGCGCAGTGTAAAGGGGAGCGTAACATCAGGAGCCGAGCATGAAAAAGCCCAAGATCGAAGCTGAAGAGCAACAGCCGCGCAAGATCGTTCGCGCCGACAAAGCCCCGACCGAAGGCTATTCGCTGGTCGTCGATGGCCATTTCAAGTCGCACCACGACACGGTCGAGGCGGCCGAAGAAGCGGGTATCGCTCTGAAGAATCAATTCCAGATGCTTCAGGTGCAGGTTTACGACGCGGCGACCAAGACGCGTTCGATGATCGAATGGCCCGCGCCGGCGAGCTAGATCCGGCGCCCGCCGCTTTGCTGGCCGGCCAGCCAGTCCGCCAGGTCCGGGGCCTTTTCGCCTGACGGCTTTGGCTTGGTGCGCGCCTTTTTGGTGGTCGCGGCCGGAGCGGCCGGCTGGGCCGCCTCGCGGGCGAGCCGCAAGGCCTTCAGCCTTGCCATGTTGTCGGTCACGGCCTTGAGCGCGGCGTCGCGGTCGGTCTTGCCGCTACGGGCCTCGGTGGCGGCACGCGCGGCCTTCTTGAAACGCGCATCGGCACGGTTGCGATCTTCTCGTGTCATTCAAGTCGTTTTCTTCTTGCTGGGTTTGGCCTTGGGCACTGGCGGCTTGTCGCGGTCGGCGGCTTCCTTGGCCAGCCGGATCGCGCGCAGGTTAGCGGTGCGCTTTCGAATGGCGAGGTCCGCAGCCGCGATATCGGCCATCGCCTTGAGGCCTTCGGCGTCCTGCGCGAGCTTGCGATTCCGCCTGATTTCCTTGAGTTCGGCGGCGGTCTTCGGTTCGTCATCCATGAGGCGCTCAGGGTTCGCGGGTGCGTATGGTGTCACTCGGCCGGACCGTACCACGCATAGCGCGGCAGAGGGTAAATTTGCGCGGCAGAGGGTAAATTTAGGCCGGTTTCCGGGCGAAAAGCGGCGGTTTTGGTCGTAAATCAACGGTCATGGTGAAGGCCGATCTGGTCCGCACGCCGTTGAGACCCCGCCGGATCAGGACAAGCCGGCCCGGCGCGGTCGCGTGCCGGCTTTCCCGGTCAGAACGTCACGCCGGTCTTCAGCAGAAAGGTGCGGCCCGGCAGCGGATAGGCCGCGAAGCGATCGGGCGTGAACGTGCTGGCGACGGCATAATCATAATAGAGTGCGTTGAAGGCGTCGTTCACGCTCAGCGACCAGAAAAACCGGTCGTATTTCCCGCTCAGCTTGAAGTCGACGGTGGCATTGGCTGGAATGAGCGGCTGGGTGTTGGCCTCATCATTGTCCATGTAGCGGGTGCCCCAATAGCGCACCGTCGCGTCAGCCACCAAATAGCTTTGCCAGATATTCCAGGTGATCCCGGCATTGGCCGTTATCCGCGAAACCAGCGGAATGTCATTGCCGGCAAAGGGACCGTCGCGGAACACGGCGCGGGTATAGGCAAAACCGCCGCGCAACAGCACGGTATCGCTGGCGCGCAGCGATACGCTGGTTTCGCTGCCGTAGCGGCGGGTCGGATCGAGATTGCTATCGACGAAATTCACCGGGTCGAAATGAATCTCGTTCAACAGGTCCATGTTGTAGACGCTCGATTGCAACTCGAATTGTCCGGCCTTGATACGAAAACCCCCTTCGACATCGTTTGAGGTCTGGATTTTCAGGTCAAAGGTCTTGACCGGAGCGGCAAAGGCCCCGACCCCGACCCGTTCATCGATGTTAGGCGTGCGGAACGCGCTCGCGGCGCGGGCGAATACCGCAAAACTGTCGTTGAAGCGATGTTCGATGCCGATATGCAGGGCGTGATTGAGCTGGCTGGTGTCCAGCGGCGACGCCTGGGTGTCGCAGGAGAATTCCGCGGCACAGCCGGGAGCATTGTTCAACTGATCGGTCGCGGTGACGCTGGTGCGCTGAATCCGGCCGCCATAGGAAAAGTCGGTGGTCGGCAGCACCCCGATGGTCTGTTGCCAATAGGCGCCAAGGGTCTGTTGCGAAAGATCATAGGCGTGGATTGGAATGCCGCCGGCGACGTTGCGGTGGTCCTGGACGTAGCTGTAGTCGTAGAAATCGATGCCGGTCAGGATAGTCGAGGGCATTCCCAAGATCGAGTTCTTGATACTCAGCCGCGGGGTCAGCGACCAAGTCTGCAGGGTAGCATCGACGAAGGAAAAGAAGAACGGGTCGGTGCCGTCCAGGAAGTCGGCCTGGGTCCGCTTGTTGCGGTATCCGCCGTCAACGATCAGGTCCGCGCCGTTCCACAGCGTCCTGGTGAAGCCGGTCGTGATGTTGGCGTCCTGCTTGTTGCCGAAATCGAACGGCGTGTCGGTCCCTTGTCGGTCGGTCACAAGCTGATTGAGTCCGATCGACGGATCGACCGTCCTTGGACCCGGGAACTGCAGATGTTGATTGTCGCCGGACAGGTTCAGATAGGCGGTGAACTCCGGCATGGCGTAACGGAGGTCGCCGATGCCGCTGCGCTGGTCGAGTGCGTTGTTGTCACGATACCCATCTGACTTGATTCCCAGTCCGTAAAAGGACGTCGACCACGGGCCCGAATTCGTCGTGGCTGAAACCGACGCCGTGCTTTGGTTGAACGATCCGACGCCGGCCTTGGCCCGGATCGAAACCGGCGGCCCGCCAATGCCGGTCTTTGTCACGATATTGATGATGCCGCCAACGGCATTGTCGCCGTAGAGCACGGCACCGCTGTTGCCTCGGGTGATTTCGATGCGTTCGATCGAGTCGCGCGGAATGGTTGAAAGATCCACGCCCTGCAGATCGAGGTCATTGAGCCGGCGCCCGTTCAGGAGCACGAGGGTGTTCGAACTGGCAAAGGTGCCGAATCCCCGCAAGTCGACCGTGGTTGCCGCGCCATTGATCCCACCGTACAAGCTCGAGAGCTGAACACCGGGCGTTTGTGCAATGACACCCTGAATGGTCTCGGCCGGCGAGTTGGCGATATCTTCGGCCGTAATCACGGTCGAGGAGGCACCGACGATGCCGTTGAATTGGCGGTTGGGCGACGCATTGCTGGCTGGCGAAACGCTGGGACTGCCTGTGGCCGGCTGGCTCGGTAGCGGCCGTGACGATCCTGAGCCCCCGTCGGTTACAGGCCTGGCCCGGGTTCGGGTCTGATCGACGGGCGAGCTGACGTCGATGGGGGGCAATTGATCTGGCGGGGCCTGCTGCGCCTTGGCCGCAGGAACGCCGAACGAGAGAACGGGCACGAGAAGACTGGAGGCGAGCAGAAAGCAGCGGGGCCGCGGTGCGGCTGCAAAAGCGGAAGACATGGTCGAGACCTCGGTATGACGCTCAGTGGCACGTCACAGCGAACCAGTCCCACCATCGTGCTTTCGCACCTTGGTGAAGCTAATGTCTGTACTCCCCGACCGACATCTTCGCGTGTGACCACGGCTGACGGCAGGTCTCCTGGCTCGCGGGTCGATACCTTGCGTCGCCTTCCCAGGACCGAGATTCCCAGTGGCATAGGACGCAAGATTCACCGCTTACAGTTGCGGGGGCAGCCGCGGCATTGGGAAAATTCCCGCACCGCATTCCCTTTTGATCCCCAACCAAGGGAACCGTCGGCAATTATGGTAGAAGTTTGGCGAGATCAGAGTCAATCCCATCGTTGCAAAAGTTGCAATCCTGGCTGGACGAGTGCGCCTTTTTTGCCGCATGACCCTGCGGGTTGAGTGAAATCACATGCCGGCGTCGATCCGGCCGGTTGAGGACCATGAATGAGTGCTCCCAGCGTCACGGTGACGGCCGACATCGCCGGGCGCTGGCGCGCCGGTGTGATGGCCGCGCTTGTCGTCCTGGTGCTGCTGCTGGCGCTGGTCTCGCTCGGCACCGGTCCGGTACGGCTGTCGCCGTTCACCGTGATCGACGCCCTGTGCGGGGGCGGCAGTGACGTGCAGCAGGTGATCGTGCAGGAAATCCGGCTGCCGCGCACGATTCTGGGGTTTGCGATCGGCGCCATTCTCGGGTTGTCCGGGGCTGCCTTGCAGGGGCTGCTGCGCAATCCGCTGGCCTCGCCCTCGCTGTTCGGCGCGCCGCAATCGGCCGCGTTCGGCGCGGTGCTGGTGATTGCATTCGGGCTTGCCGACGTGCGCTCCTACGCGCTGCCGGTGGCGGCGATCCTCGCCGCATTCGCCTCGGTATTTGTTCTGCTCGCGATCGCCGGCCGCAATGCCGGGCTGCTGATCCTGATCCTGGCAGGGCTTGCGATATCGAGCCTGGCCGGGGCGGCGACGGCGCTGGTGATGAATCTGTCGAGCAATCCCTTTGTCGTGCTGGAAATCGCATTCTGGCTGCTCGGTTCGCTGGACGACCGCAGTTTCCGTCATGTCACGCTGGCGCTGCCATTCATCATGGCCGGCGCAATCCTGCTGTGGAGCCAGCGTAACGCCTTTCGCGCGCTGAGCCTCGGCGAGGAAACGGCGCAGAGCCTTGGCGTCAATGTCGGACGACTGCGGCTTGCGGTGATTCTTGGCACCGCGCTCGGCGTCGGCGGCGCAGTCGCCGTCACCGGCACGATCGGGTTCATCGGACTGGTCGCGCCACATCTGATGCGGCCTTTGATCGGCCACGATCCGGCGCGCCTTCTGGTTCCAAGCGCGCTGACCGGCGCCGCACTGCTGCTGGCCGCCGACATCGCCGTGCGCATCATTCCATCGTCCAGCGATATCAAGGTCGGCGTGCTGACCTCGATCATCGGCGTGCCGTTCTTCCTCTATCTGATCATGCGCGAACGGCGCGCGCTCGGCGGAGGCGTCGCATGACTGCCGCCGCCTTCCTCACCGCTCGGGAGCTAAGTGTCAGGCTGGCCGGCCGCACCGTGCTGGCGGATATCTCGCTGGCGCTGCCGGCAGGAAGGCTGGTGGCGCTGGTCGGGCCGAACGGGGCCGGCAAGACCACGCTGTTGCGGGCGCTCGCGGGCCTCGTGCCCTCGCAAGGCGCGATCGATGTCGGCGGTGACGCCTTGTCGTCGCTGCTGCTGCGCGAACGGGCGCGGCGTTTCGCCTACCTGCCGCAGGGCCATGTTGTGCACTGGCCGCTGCCGGCGGGGGATGTCGTGGCTCTCGGCCGCTACCCGCACGGCGCCACCGACCCGGCACGATTGACGCCCGCGGATGCCGCGGCGGTGTTGCGGGCGATGCAGGCGACCGATGTCGTGGCATTGCGCCAGCGCCGCGTCACCGAATTGTCCGGCGGCGAGCGCAGCCGCGTCGCGCTGGCGCGGGTGCTCGCCGTGGAAGCGCCGGTGATCCTGGCCGACGAGCCCACCGCCTCGCTCGATCCGCGTCACCAGATCGATGTCATGAAAAGCCTGCGCGCCGCTGCCGATCAGGGCACGTTGGTGATGGTGGTGACGCACGACCTCGGCCTGGCCGGGCGATTTGCCGATACGGTGCTGGTGCTTTCGGACGGCCGGCTGGTTGCGCAGGGCGCGCCGGTCGAGGCGCTGTCGGAGCGGGTGATGGCCGACGTGTTCCGGGTCAGTGCCTATCGCGCGGAGCATCAGCGCGAGGCCGTGATCGTGCCCTGGGCGGAAATCTAGCCATGCGCAGCCGGCCTCTCCCTTTGTCGACCCCGATCGGCCTCGCCTTGCTCGCGATCTGCGCTGGCGTGTGGGTCGGGCCGGCGGCGGCCGCCGCTCTGCCGCGCGTCGCCTCCATGAATGCTTGCACCGACCAGCTTCTGCTGACGCTGGCCGATCCCGCCCAGATTGTCGGTCTCAGCCGTTATTCGCACGACCGCTTTCAATCCTTCGAGCCTGATGCCAGCCGATATCGAAAGCTGTCGGGTGGCGCCGAAGACATCCTGGTGCTCAAGCCCGACGTCGTGGCCGCGAGCCTGTTCGACAAGCGATCGACGCGCGAACTGCTCAAGGCGAACGGCCTCCACGTGGTCGAGTTTTCCGTCCCGCGCACGCTCGACGAGGCCAAGGACCAGATTCGCCGGATGGGTGACATCGTGGGATATCCCGACCGCGCCGCGGCGGAGATCGCCCGACTGGACGATGCGGTCGCCCGAGCGCGCCGGGCCGTGACCGGCAAGCACTACCGGGTGCTGCCGTTGTCCCGGCGCGGCTGGGTATCCGGCAGCGACAGCCTGGTCAGTTCGCTGCTCGGCGAGGCGGGATTGCTCAACGCGGCCGACGATCTCGGCGTCGGCTTCGGCGGCTACGCCTCGCTCGAGGCGATCGTGAGCGCTGGTGCGGATTTCATCCTGGTGTCGGACGCCGGCGACCATGCCCAGGATGAAGGCCGCGCCTTTCTGCTGCATCCGGCGCTGGAACATTTCTATCCTCCGAGCAAACGCATCGTCATCCCGGACCGGCTGACCGAATGCGGCAGCGTGCTGCTGGCCGATGCGCTCGATGTGCTGGTCAAGGAATTGCGCCGAGTCGAGCGTTGAGGCCGTCGTCGCCAGCCAGCGCGTCGTACATCAGTGCTGGTCATTCCGGGGCGCGCCTTCTTGGCG
>JBDTKD010000443.1:0-6259 GCA_039935515.1 Bradyrhizobium sp. | reverse complement strand
ATATACCGCATCCTCGCTGGTTGCATAAGTGATCAGGATGACCGGCACCGGCGAAGCTTTGCCGGCCGCGCCCGCCGCGTCAACGCCATCGGGATGGCGTTGCACGATCGATTCAATCGAGATCTTCTGCTGCGCAAGCCGGGTCGCGATGGTCGCGGCGGTGCCGGCCAGGTCACGCGCCATCAGGCGGATGTAGTAGCCGCCCTCGTGACGCTCCATCGGCGCCTTCCTGGTCGCGCGCAGTTGGGCGACCGGGCGGCCAAACGGCTTGGCGCGGATGCCGCGGGCGACATCGGCAATGTCGGCGACCACCGCCGATGCCGTCGCCGCCCCGCCCGCGCCCGGCCCGACCAGCGTAATCGGCGGGATGCCGTCGCCATCGATGGTCACGGCGTTGGTGACATCCATCACCTGGGCGATCGAGGACGATCGCGGCACCATGGTCGGATGCACGCGCTGCTCGATGCCTTTCGCCGTCCGCACGGCAACCCCGAGCAGCTTTACGCGATAGCCGAGCTGTTCCGCCGCCCGCAAATCTTCCGGTGTGATGGAAGAAATGCCCTCGACATAGACCGCGCGCTGCGCGACCTCGGTGCCGAAGGCGAGGCTGGCGAGAATGGCAAGCTTCTGCGCGGTGTCGTGGCCATCGACGTCGAACGACGGATTGGCTTCGGCGTAACCCAGCCGCTGCGCATCCCTGAGGCATTCGGCGAACGACAGGCCATCCTGTTCCATCCGGGTCAGGATGTAGTTGCAGGTTCCGTTGAGGATGCCGTAGACGCGGTTGATGCGGGTGCCGGCGAGACCTTCGCGCAGGGTCTTGACGATGGGGATGGCCGCGCCGACAGCGGCCTCGAAATTGAGCGCGCCACCGTGCTTTTCGGCGGCCCTGGCCAACCGCATTCCGTGCCGGGCGATCAGCGCCTTGTTGGCCGTCACCACCGACTTGCCGGATTTCAGGGCGGCCTCGATCGCCGACAGTGCCGGTTCGCCGGCACCGCCCATCAACTCGACGAGGCAATCGATGCCGGGATCGCTGGCGAGTTCGAGGGCGTTTTTAGTCCAGCCGATGCCGCGCAGATCGAGGTTGCGTTTTTTCGCCTTCGAGCGCGCGGTAACGGCGACCACCCGGACGCCGCGGCCGCAGCGGGCCGACAAGGCGCGGCCTTGCTGCTCGATCAGGCGAACGACTTCGGCGCCAACGGTGCCGAGCCCCGCGATGCCCACTTTCAGGGGTGCGACCATGACGAGAGAAACCTGCCGGAGATACGATGAAAAGGCATGATCTGATCCGAAAACCGCCTTCATCCCCGGGGTCTAGCCCGCGGACCGCTTTTCGGGATCGCGCCTACCGCCGGTTGGCGAGAGGAACCACGTTGTGCAATGTTTCGATGCCGCTTTCAAGGAAGCGGCGAACCCCGCGCGCGGCCTGGCGGATACGTTGCTCGTTTTCCACCATGGCGATGCGAACATAGCCCTCGCCATGCTCGCCGAACGCGACACCCGGCGAAACCACCACGCCGGATTTCTCGACCATCAGGGTTGCGAATTGCATGCTGCCGACGTCACGGAACGCCTTCGGCAGCGGCGCCCAGGCGAACATCGAGGCTTCCGGCGGTGGAATATCCCAGCCGGCGCGGCCGAATGATTCGACCAGCGCGTCGCGGCGCTTGCGGTAGCTGTCGCGCATCTCGCGAATGCAATCGTCCGGACCGTTCAGCGCGGCGGTCGCGGCCACCTGGATCGGCGTGAAGGCGCCGTAATCGAGATAGGATTTGACCCGCGACAGCGCCGCGATGATGCGGTCGTTGCCGACGGCAAACCCCATACGCCAGCCGGCCATCGAAAACGTCTTCGACATCGAGGTGAATTCCACGGCCACATCGATCGCGCCGGCCACCTGCAGCACCGAGGGCGGCGGGCTTTTGTCGTTGAAATAGACTTCGGCGTAGGCGAGGTCGGAGAGGATGAAGATGTCGTGTTTCTTCGCGAACGCCACCAGGTCCTTGTAGAAATCGAGGCTCGCGACATAGGCGGTGGGATTGGAGGGATAGCAGACGACGAGCGCGAGCGGCTTCGGGATCGAATGCACGATCGCGCGCTCGACCGCCTCGAAGAATTGCGGCGTCGGCTCCGATGGAACCGAACGGATCACGCCGCCGGCCATCAGGAACCCGAAGGCATGGATCGGATAGCTCGGATTCGGGCACAGCACGACATCGCCGGGCGCGGTGATCGCCTGCGCCACATTGGCGAAGCCTTCCTTGGACCCCAGCGTCGCAACGATCTGGGTTTCCGGATTGAGCTTGACGCCGAAGCGCCTTGCATAATAGGCCGCCTGGGCCTTGCGCAGGCCGGAAATGCCGCGCGAGGCGGAGTAACGGTCGGTCCGCGGCTTGCCCAGGGTTTCCTTCAGTTTGTCGATGACATGGGGCGGAGTCGGCAGGTCCGGATTGCCCATGCCGAGATCGATGATGTCGGCGCCGGCATTGCGAGCGGCGGCCTTGGCCCGGTTGACCTGTTCGAACACGTAAGGCGGCAGGCGGCGTATGCGATAGAATTCTTCCATGGAACCTCGCTCCGGCAACCAACAAGGGCAGAATGGCCGACAGCTTTTGCAACGAACTGAAAGGGCTTCGTCCGGAAATCGCGCTCAAGCAAGGATTTAGAGCGACTTCAGAGGCAAAATCCGTTTTCTTCGTCCTGATTTGCGGTTGAATTGGTTTCTTTTACCACGGACGCCCGGTTGCGCCAGTATGCCGCCCTTACTTCGCGGCCGAATCCTGGGCGGCGGCCGTGGAGGCCTGGCGGTCGCGCGCCGCCAGCAGCTCGGCCTTGATCCTGGCCTGCTCCGCCGGCGCTATCGCGGCTTGATCGCGATTCGGAGGCAAATCTTCTACCGGCAGGTAGGTGCCGGCGTCCTTCTGTCGCGCCGGGGCATCCGCTGGCGTCCCCACAATGGGCAGGTCCGCGATCGAGGTCGCGCAACCGCCGAGCGCGAGCGCCGACAGCAGCAGCGCACCCCAACCCAGCGCCTTGTGTTTTCGACCCATCTGTCCCACTTCGTCACTTCAAGCCGACGCTTTTTTCATCAGCCCTGGCCCCCAGCGCTTAAACCATTGTCGCCCAAAACGATTAAAGCCTGAACAACAAAGTGAACCGCTGAGGCTTCAATATGACCGAACCATGATGCTTTGTCGCAGTGCAATACGTCCCGCGCAGCGATTAACCTCGACCTTGTCGTGGTCGATGACGAACCCGAATTGAACCTATAATGTTGCCGGCATGAACGACGTCACGATCGAAACCCAGGCATCAAAAAAATTCGATCCCGAAGCCTTTGCGATGAACCTCGCCCGGGCGCTGGAGAGCAGCGGCCAGGCGCTCGCAGCCTATCTCAAGCCGCGCGAGAATGGCGAGCCAAAAGATCGGCCTCCCAACGAACTTGGCGAGGTTATCAAGACCTTCAGTACCGTCGCGGAATACTGGCTGTCCGACAAGACGCGTTCGGCGGAACTGCAGATGAAGATGGGAAAGGCCTATCTCGATCTGTGGGCGTCGTCGATGCGGCGCCTGGCCGGCGAACCGGCGTCGCCGACGATCGAACCCTCGCCGCGCGACAAGCGCTTCAAGGACCCCGAGTGGAAATCGAACCAGTTCTTCGATTTCGTGATGCAGCTCTATCTGCTGACGACGCAGTGGGCGCAGGACCTCGTGCGCAACGCCGAAGGCCTCGATACGCACATCCGCAAGAAGGCGGAATTCTACGTTCTGCAGATCACCAATGCGCTGGCGCCGTCGAATTTCGTTCTCACCAATCCGGAAGTGCTGCGCGAGACGCTGGCGTCGAACGGCGACAATCTGGTCCGCGGCATGAAGATGCTCGCAGAAGACATCGAGGCCGGACACGGCACGCTGCGCATTCGCCAGTCCGATCCTGCCAATCTGGTGGTCGGCGTCAACATGGCGACGACGCCGGGCAAGGTGATCTTCCAGAACGAGCTGATGCAGCTGATCCAGTACTCGCCGGCGACCGAGACCGTACTGCGCACGCCGCTTCTGATCGTGCCGCCATGGATCAACAAGTTTTACATCCTCGACCTCAGGCCGGAAAAATCCTTCATCAAGTGGTGCGTCGATCAGGGCGTCACGGTGTTCGTGATCTCCTGGGTCAACCCGGACAAAAGCCTCGGCGCGAAAACCTTCGAGGACTACATGAAGGAAGGTCCGCTGGCGGCTATGGACGCCATCGAACGCGCCACCGGCGAGTTGAAATTCCATACCATGGGCTACTGCGTCGGCGGCACGCTGCTCGCCTCGACGCTGGCCTGGCTTGCCGAAAACCGCAGGGTGCGGGCGACCTCGGCGACACTGCTTGCCGCGCAGGTCGATTTCAGCCATGCCGGTGACCTTCTGGTATTCGTCGATGAAGGCCAGATTTCGGCGCTCGAGCGCGA
This sequence comes from Bradyrhizobium sp., assembly GCA_039935515.1. GTDB lineage: Bacteria > Pseudomonadota > Alphaproteobacteria > Rhizobiales > Xanthobacteraceae > Bradyrhizobium. The sequence continues at coordinate 1,802 of JBDTKD010000443.1, read as the reverse complement.
CATGCAGGCGGCGGGCGTGCTCGAAGGCAGCAAGATGGCGATGGCCTTCAACATGCTGCGCTCGAACGACCTGATCTGGTCCTACGTCGTCAGCAATTACCTTAAGGGGCAACCGCCCTCCGCGTTCGACCTGCTGCACTGGAATTCGGACGCGACGCGGATGCCGGCGGCGAACCATTCATATTATTTGCGCAACTGCTATCTGGACAACCGGCTGTCCACCGGCAGCATGGTGCTCGACAACGCGCTGCTCGATCTGTCGAAGGTGAAGGTGCCGATCTACAATCTTGCCACGCGCGAGGATCATATCGCGCCGGCGGATTCGGTGCTTTACGGTTCGCAGTTTTTCGGCGGCCCGGTGAAATACGTGCTGTCGGGATCCGGCCATATCGCCGGCGTGGTCAATCCGCCATCGGCCGGCAAATACCAGTTCTGGACCAACGACACGATCGGAGACGTGACGCTGGCTGACTGGATCAGGAACGCACAGGAACACAAGGGGTCGTGGTGGCCGAATTGGCGCGAATGGCTCGGCGGTATCGACGCCGAGGAAGTGCCGGCGCGCGCGGTTGGCACCGCCGCCTTGCCACCGATCGAAGATGCACCCGGCAGCTACGTCCGGGTTCGCGCATAGCGCGACTCTCCGGGTTCGAATATAACAGGCCGCACCGCCACCGCGGGGATTCGAGATTGAGCCACAGGGGGAAATGCCGATGACGCGCGAATTGTTCTGGCTATCGTTGACGGTCATTCTGACGGGCCTGTTGTGGGTACCCTATGTTCTTAATCGCTGTCAGGTTCGCGGCCTCGGCGGCGCGATGGCGAACCCCTCGCGTGGCGACAAGCCGCACGCGGAATGGGCCACCCGGCTGATGTTCGCGCACGACAATGCGGTCGAAAACCTCATCATCTTCGCACCCCTGGTGCTGATCCTCAACGCGATGGATTACTCGACCAAATGGACCGTGCTCGCCTGTGCGGTGTATTTCTGGGCCCGCGTCGCCCATCTGATCGTCTACACGCTCGGCCTGCCGGTGTTCCGCACGCTGGCCTTCACCGTCGGCTTTCTGGCGCAGGCGGTGCTCGCGCTGGCGATCTTCGGGATTCTCTGAGCTTCCTCGCTCACCCGTGATTGTGAGCGGTCTCTCACGGAAACATGGCGGGCTGGTCGATGCCCGTGGTCTCGGCAAAACCGAGCATCAGGTTCATGTTCTGCACCGCCTGACCCGAGGCGCCCTTGGTCATGTTGTCCAGCACCGAGACCAAGATCGCCCGTCCCTCGATCCGATCGGCGACGACGCCGATGCACGTCATGTTGGAACCGCGAACGTGCCGGGTTTGCGGTGTCTTGCCGAACGGCAACACATGGACGAAGGCTTCCTGGGCGTAGGCCTTCGCTAGAATCTCGTACAGGTCCCGCGCGGTCTTGCCGCGCCGCCCCCGCACATAGATCGTCGACAGCAAGCCGCGGTTCATCGGCAGCAGATGCGGCGTGAAGCTTACCACCACCTGCTTGCCGGCGGCCTTGGAAAATTCCTGATCGAGTTCGGACATATGGCGGTGATGGCCGACACCGTAGGCGTGGAAGCCCTCCGATACTTCGGTAAACAGCATCTCTTCCTTGACCGAGCGCCCGGCGCCGGTCACACCGGATTTGGCGTCCACCACGATCTCGTCGGGTTCGATCGCCTTGGCCTTCAGCAGCGGGATCAGCGGCAATAGCGCGCACGTGGTGTAACAGCCGGGATTGGCAACGAGCCGCGCCTTCTTGATGTCGCGCCGATAGACCTCGACAAGGCCGT
>JBDTKD010000442.1:0-2743 GCA_039935515.1 Bradyrhizobium sp. | reverse complement strand
AACGGCTTCATCCTTCGAGACGCATCGCTTCGCGCTGCTCCTCAGGATGAGGACTCAAATCAGACCCTCATGGTGAGGAGCCGCGCCTTGCGCGGCGTCTCGAACCACGAGGTCTCCACGGCGTCGTTTACTTCCCGTAAGCCTCGCGCATCCGGGCCTGGATCTTCGCCATGCCGGAGATCCAGCGGTCGTAGTTCTCGGTCTTCTTGCGCATGTAGCCCAGCACTTGCGGATGCGGCAAAATGACAAAGGTTTCCTGCTCGATGCCGGCCAGCGCATCCTTCGCGACCTGCTCGGGCGTGAGATCGCCATCGCCGGATTGCGGCCCCTTCGGGATCGAGCGCAGCATGTCGGTATCGACGCCCTGCGGGCATAGGATCGAGACCTTGATGCCGTCGGCCTTGTGCGAGATGGCGAGATTCTCGGCGAAACCGACCGCACCGTGCTTGGTCGCCGAATAGGCCGGACTGCCGACCTGCGACAACAGACCGGCTGCGGAAATCGTGTTGAGGAAATAGCCACCGCCGCGTGCCTTCATGCGCGGGATCAAATGCCGCGCCGCGTAGACATGCGCCATGACATGGATGGCCCAGCTCCTCGCCCAGGGATCGTCCGAGGTTCCGCCGGCATTCTCCGACTGCGGATCGAACCCGCCGCCGATGCCGGCATTGGAACAGAACAGCGCGATCGGGCCGTACTGCCGCTCGGTTTCCTCGATCAGGTGGCGGATGTCCTGTTCCCGGCCGACATCGCATTTGAACGCCGCACCATCGATCGCGGCCGCGACGGCCTTCGCACCGGCGTCATCGAGATCGGCGACCACGACCTTGGCCGCGCCGGCCCGATGAAAGGCTTCGCACAGCGCCCGACCGATCCCGTTGGCGCCCCCGGTCACCACCACGACTTTGCCCGCGACCTGCATCATTGCCTCGAGGGTGATTCGAAAATCGTCAGGCCAGAACCAGATCCAGCACCGCGGTATAGTGGCAGGCCGCGCCAAGCAGCACGAAACAATGCCAGATCGCGTTCTGGAAACGAAGCCGCCGCCAGGCATGAAAGATCACGCCGAGACTATAGAGCGCGCCGCCCGCAATCACGAACCCGAGCGCCACGGTTGGCAGCGCCGTCACGACACGATCATAGAGCATGAGGCCGCTCCAGCCCATCGCCAGATAGAGGCCGACCGACAGCCGGTCGAAGCGGCCGGGCCAGATCAGCTTGAGCACGATGCCCACGATCGCCACGCACCAGACCCCGACCAGCAGCGCGACCGCAAACATGCTCTCCTTCAATTCCATGATGAAGGGCGTGTAGGTCGCCGCGATCAGAAGATAGATGGCCGAATGATCGAACCGCCGCAGCATCCATTTGGCGCGGGAGACCGGCCACAGATTGTAGGTTGCCGACAGCACCAGCATGGCCAGCAATCCCGCGACATAGACCGACACCACGGCGACATCGAGCGCGGTGGCGTAGACCGCCGTCAGAACGATCAGCACCGTGGCCGCGATCAGCCCGAAACACACCCCGATCCCGTGCACCACGCCGTCGGCGATCAGCTCGGCGCGGTCGTAGTTCCAGCGCATCGCACCGGCCGCCGCTTGGACCGATGTCGAGGCGAGTTGCTTTAGCCGGAAGGTGGTCATAACAGCACAGCAGCTCCACAACGAAGCGATAAAGATAAATAATACCGCCGGAGAAGCAACCCTGAAACTCCTCGGCTCAAATCGCGTCCGAAGTATGAAGCTTGATTTCCGGCCGCCGATCGCCACTTTCCCGATGGTTCGCCTCTTCATTACCCCGCTCCGGATCGAGCTTTTCACGCCCGCATGGCCCCTGTTTTTTCCGATATTGTCGAGGAGGCACGCCTGTCGGCGCGGGCGCTGCTCGACTATGGCGAGCACTTTTTCAATCCGACGGTTCGGCTCGGTGTCACCGGCCTGTCACGCGCCGGCAAGACTGTCTTCATCACCGCGCTGGTGCACGGCTTGACCCGTGGGGGCCGCTTTCCGGTTTTCGAGCCTTTCGCGAGCGGGCGGATCGCGCGCGCCCGGCTCGCGCCGCAGCCCGACGACGCGGTGCCGCGCTTCGATTATGAGAACCATGTCCGCACCCTGATCGAGCAGCGGCGCTGGCCGACCTCCACCGTCGACATCAGCGAACTGCGGCTCGTCATCGACTATCAGCGGCGAAACGGCGCGGACCGCACGCTCACGCTCGACATTGTCGACTACCCCGGCGAATGGCTGCTCGATCTGCCGCTGCTCAACAAGACCTACCAGCAATGGTCGGCCGAGAGCGTTGCCTTGTCGCGGGGGCCGCCGCGCGCGCCGCTCGCGACGCAATGGCACGCGCACCTTGCCACCCTCGACGCCAATGCCCGCGAAGACGAGCAGGCGGCGCTGGATTCGGCGCGGCTGTTCACCGACTATCTGCGCGCCTGCCGCGACGAGCGCTTCGCCATGAGCCTGCTGCCGCCGGGCCGCTTCCTGATGCCGGGCAACCTCGCGGGCTCTCCGGCCCTGACCTTCGCCCCGCTCGATCTGCCGGCCGACGGCACAGCGCCCCCGGGATCGCTGTGGGCGATGATGGCGAGACGGTACGAAGCCTACAAGGACGTGGTGGTTCGGCCGTTTTTCCGCGATCATTTCGCCCGGCTCGATCGCCAGATTGTCCTGGTCGATGCGCTGGCAGCGTTCAACGCCGGGCCCGAGGCGCTGCACGATCTCGAGGCGGCGCTGGC
>JBDTKD010000441.1:0-4386 GCA_039935515.1 Bradyrhizobium sp. | reverse complement strand
AGGCGTTGATCTGGCTCAGCTTGGAAAACCGCGTGTTGGCGTCGTCGCCCTGCTGCATCACCCACTGCTTCGGATCCTTGGCGAGCTTGTCCAACGCCTCGTCCGCCCAAGCCAGCGATCCCTGCAGTGCCATCAGGCCAAAAATCGACGTCGTAACAACTAAGAACTTTTTCATTCGCTTCCTCCCTGGGACTTTTAGCCTGGAGGGTCGCAGACGCTCCTTGGAAACGCACCGATTCTCCACGGGACGTCGTTTGCCCTCGTTTGGATGAATTGTATCGGCACCGTGCCACAGCCTGTGAAGCGATTCACAACGCGTGAATTTCACATCACATGAATTGAGAGTGCAGCGAACAGTGCCCACTTTTGAATTCGAAACCGCAACGCGCTCCCTATTCGCATTGCACATGAAGTCAGAAGCAAAAAAAGTTTAGGTAACTCTTCCAACATAAGCAAGTTATGATTTTGTCGAGTTCGGCCTACGCGTTCTTGCACTGCAACGTGGGTCAGGAACCCTGGAACTGGCGACGACGAGAGCAGGGAATCGTCGTCGCCGAAAACCTGAAGCGCCGTTCGGCGCCGACGATCACGCAAGAACTGAAAGCAGACATGAGCCAGATACCAAGGGGTCGCCGGCGTTCTTCAGCTCACGCTGTCACTCGACGTGCCCATTCGCCTGGGTGTGCTGCGTGGGCGTGGCAACACGTGGGCAATGTCCTTGGGATCATGTTGCTTTTGATCCTAATTGCGGACAATGGCCACGCGCAGCCGCCGCCGCAGGAGCCGCTCACGCCGTTGCCGACCTCCGAGATTGCGCCCGGCGTCTTCGTGCACATCGGCAATATCGCGATGATGACGGAGGCCAACCAGGGCGACGCCGCCAACCTCGGCTTCATCGTCGGCGACGATGCGGTCGCGGTGATCGATACCGGTGGCAGCACGCGCGAAGGCGCCCGCCTGCTGGCCGCGATCCGCAAACTGACGTCGAAGCCGGTTCGCTACGTCATCAATACGCACGTCCACCCTGATCACATCTTCGGGAACGCGGCGTTCGTGCACGATGGAACCACATTTGCAGGACACAAGAATCTGCCGCGCGCGCTGACGGCTCGCGGCGAATACTACCTCAAGTCGTTTCGCGGCGTGCTTGGCGACGCGCTGATCGCCGACGTGAAGATCGTGCCGCCGACGCTGCTGGTCGACAGCGAAACGCAGATCGATCTCGGCAACCGCCTGTTGACCCTGAAAGCCTGGCCGCCCGGGCACACCGACAATGATCTGACGGTCTTCGACCAAAGCAGTTCAACGCTGTTTGCGGGCGACCTGCTGTTCATCCGGCACGTGCCGGTGCTCGATGGCAGCATTCGCGGCTTTCTCGCCGACCTTTCGGCGCTGTCGCAGATTCCCGCCGCCCGGGTTGTACCTGGGCACGGCCCGATCGTCGGCGACTGGCGCGGCGCGGTCGCGGACGAGCGTCGCTATTTCGAGGAGCTTGCCGGCGAACTGCGAGGCCTTATCGCCAAGGGAACGCCGCTGACAGAGGCAGCGAGACAGGCCGGCCGAAGCGAGCGGTCGCGGTGGTTGCTGTTCGACGAATACGGCTCACGCAACGTGATTGCGGCGTTCGGCGAACTCGAATGGGAGTAGCGCCTGACCCGTCCCGCCTTGCTGCCGATCGCCTTTTCCGATAGGTTCGGGTCATCTCATGATGGAAGCGGAATTCGACGATGTCGGCTTTTTCCAGAGTGATCGTCTCGGCCCTGATGGCGGCGCTTTACTTCGCTGCACCGGCGGTCGCGCGCGCCCAGAGCGCAGCTACCGACGCCGACCAGCCTTCGGAAGCAACCTGGAACAGCGTCAAGGGCGATATCTTCAAGAACCGTCCGATCCTCGATGGCACCGGCCTTGTGGTTCTCGATGCGCCGCGGCGCGCCGAGGACGCCGCCATCGTGCCAATCGGCATGCGCGTCAACCTGCCCGGCGACGACAAGCGCACGCTGCAATCGCTGACGCTGGTCATTGATGAAAACCCCGCGCCGGTTGCCGGGACGTTTACGATCGGTCCACATGCCGGCGTAACTTCGATTTCGACGCGGGTTCGCGTCAACAGCTACTCCTATGTCCGCGCCGTCGCCGAGCTGAGCGATGGCCAGTTGTATGGCGTCAAGGCCTTCGTGAAAGCCTCCGGCGGGTGCTCCGCGCCCGCGTCGTCCAACGCCGACGCCACCAGATCGGTGCTCGGTCAGATGAAATTCCGCACGTTCCGTCCGGAGGCCAGTACGCTGCCCGAGGCCCAGCTGATGCTGCGCCATCCGCAGAATTCCGGCCTGCAGATGGATCAGCTGACGCGGCTTTATATACCGCCGTTCTTTATCGATACCCTCAAGATCTGGCAGGGCGACGACCTCGTGGTGGCGATGGAAGGCGGGATCGCCATTTCAGAGGATCCGAACCTGCGCTTCAACTACAAGCCCAACGGCGCCGCAAGTTTTCGCGTCGAGGCCGTCGATACCAGCAAGCATATATTCAAGGACGAATGGCCGATCGCCAAATCGATGCTGTAGCGGCGGCGGTCCGAAGCCGTCCGATCAGAAGCAGCGAACCTCCGCTTCCGCCTGCGCGCGCCGGAATTCCTGCAAGGTCTGCCTGGCACGCTCGGTCGAACGAAACTCGGAGCCGACCGGACCCGTGACCTGTGACATCGAGAGAATGGTCTCGGTGGCCACATAGCTGTCGTAAGGAATGAGGGAGGCGATCACGTCGATCGAGCAGGAGCACCTCCGCAGAGTTTCCTGTGTTTCACCGTTGGCTTTCATGCAGCCGAAAACATAGTCGGCGCGCGCCGAGGTCGGATAGTCGTTGATATCGTCCGCCGCGGCATGGGACGCCGCGAGCATCGAGACCGCCAGAACCGTGCCCGCCGGCAGACAGGCGCGCAAGCAGGCCACCGCAAGGTTTTTCGCGACAACGTTCTTCAAGCCGTCGCCACCATGCCCGGCGGAGCGCAAAGCGCCGGGATGCGGGCCCGGCGCAAGACGATGCCTTGAACGAACGAGCCTGGCGCGATCCGGTTCAAGACTTTTTGCCGTCGGGTCCGAATTGCTTGAGATAGGCGATGACATTGTCGATGTCCGACTCCTTGGTCAAACCAGGGAAGAGCATCTTGGTGCCGGGAACCTTGGCGCGAGGATTCTTGAGATATTCCTTCAAGGTCGCCTCATCCCAGGTGATGCCGGAATTCTTGTTGGCATCGCTGTAGGAGTAGTCCGGATAAGTGCCTGCCTTGCGACCGACGACGCCGTTCAGCACCGGCCCCACCGCATCCTTGGCGCCCTCGCCGATCTGGTGACACGCCTTGCACTTTTGAAACACCTTCTCGCCCAGAGCAGCGTCCTGAGCGACCGCGGTGCTCACCGAGCCTGCGAGCGCCAAGGCAGCGAATACGTAGATCTGAAGATTTGTCACTGGCCCATCCATGATTTCTGCGTTCAGTGGAGACTGGCAAACCTGCGCTGCGCCAGAACCCTCGGGTAGGACACGTTTGCCAGTTCATGCAACTTTGTCAGGATCGAGAATCCAGGTCAAGCTTGGCATGTTGTTCGACGATTAGACGTTTGGCGGCTTGCGGGCGGACGGATCGGAAGCGAACATCGAGCAGCCGGAACCGGCGCGGCCCGGCGCTGCGACGGCTCGATCGATCGAGACCGGTTCTGATTTTTGCGCGCTGACGCCGGGGATGAAGACATCTGTCACGGTGCTTGCCGCAGCCGGCACGGTGGGCTAAATGGCCGAGATCGAACCTGCGTCCGGAATTGACCAGCATGACGCGTTGCACCGGCGGCAAATCAGGTTCCAAAACATCCCTGTGGCGATCCCGCGGATGGTCACGGGGTTGTCGGCGATGGTAATGACACCATTCGAGCGCACCCAGACTCCGGCCCTCGAGATCCACCGCGTCAGCCATCGCTATGGCACGCGGATCGCGCTGAACAACGTCAGCCTGACGGTCCGCCAGTCGTCTTTTACCGTGCTCCTGGGATTGAACGGCGCCGGCAAGTCGACACTGTTTTCGCTGATCACACGGCTCTACGCGATACGATCGGGCCAGATCCGCATTTTCGGCCATGACGTTGGAAGCGAGCCGGGCGCGGCCCTGAGCCAGCTCGGCGTCGTGTTTCAATCCCGCGCTCTCGATATCGATATTTCGGTCCGGCAGAACCTGCTGTATCATGCGGCGCTGCACGGCATCGCCAACAGCCGCGCCGACGGCCTCATCGCGCAGGTGCTGGATCGCGTGGCGATGACCGATCGCAGCCGGGATCGCGTCGGCAATCTTTCGATCGGCCAGATGCGGCGGATCGAGATCGCCCGCGCGCTGCTGCATCG
>JBDTKD010000440.1:0-2620 GCA_039935515.1 Bradyrhizobium sp. | reverse complement strand
CAATCGTGCCACGTGCGGCAGGCTGGTCCTGCGGCCTCACGCAAAAATCGCAAGAGCCCGTCTCGGTCAGACCGAACAGATCGAAAAGGCTCGCGTGTGGCAGCAGCATCGCCAGCTTTTCGGCGAGGGCCGGCCCGAAGGGTTCGCCGCCCGTTAGTATGGTCCTGAGCCGTGGCGCGTCGATGTGCGCGTCTGCGGACAACGTCCGCAGCAGAGTCGGAACGGCCGCCAGCACGGTGGCTCCGCTTGCGGTGAGCGCTGTAGCCGAAAACTTCGGCGCAAGCAGAAGGCGTAAGCCGGACATCAGGCTGAGAAGGCTGACCCATATTCCGAAGATGAAGGTAAGCTGCAAGGGAACGAGAACAACATCATCGGATGCAAAGCCGAGCAGTCGGCTCAGGGTCCGTAGTTTCCAGAGAAGTCCCTCGTGCCGCACGACCACACCTTTCGGTCGGCCGGTGCTCCCCGACGTGAAGACGATCAGCGCTGCCCCGTCAATGAGCGGGCGCGTAGGCGGCGCGGCACTGCCGATCCTTTCGAGTTTGCCGGCGCGGATAACGAAACGGGCGCCCAACCGGGCGATAAGGCTCTGCGCGGCGTGCTCGGGTGTCGTGACGTGAATGGGCGCGGCAACGCAACCGGCAAGCCAGAGGCTAAGAAAACCGACGAGATCCTGCGGCCGGTTCGAAATGAAGAGAACGACCGGCTCGTGCAAAGCCGCGCCGGCGGCCTTCAGGTCGGCCGCCAGCGCCAGAGCGGAAGCTTCGATATCGGATGATGCGAGTGGTGCCTCTCCGAGTTCGCTCGCGCTCGCCTTCAAAAAGCCGGGCGCCGCAATCACGAACCGCCCGAGATTGGCGTCCGCGCTCATTTGTTCCGCTTCTCTGGAAAGCGGGCGTCGCGCCATGCGAGCGCCGCCTTCAGCCCTTCGGCTCTCGCAATGTCCATGAAGGCCGTCTTGTCGGGCGAACCCGGCCCTTCGATGTCGAGATCAATCGCGAGCGCCGTTTCGAGCGCATCGAGCAGGCCCTGACGTTCGAGCGTGTGGTTGATGGCGCGCTTCGTCTGTTTCACGAGCCCGGGATCGATTGCGCAGAGGTGTCGCGCCACAAGCGCTGTCTCCGCTTCGAGCGAGGCGTCGGGCACGATCTTATTGACGATCCCTAGTTCGCGCGCGCGCTCGGCCGACAGCCGGTCCTCGCCGAGGAAGATAATTTCCTTAGCGATCTTCGGCCCGACGAGCCAGGGCAACAGCATTACGACGATGCCCGCGCCGAACTTTAGTTCCGGCTCACCGAAGAACGCCGTCTCGCTGGCAATCGTCATGTCGCAGGCGAGGCTCAGCTCGAAGGCACCGGCAAGGCACGGACCGCGAACTGCTGCAATCGTCGGTTTCGGGCAATGCCACAAGCGCATGACCGCGTCGAAATCCTTGCGCAGAATTGCCTTCCATTGGTCGAAGCCGCTCGGCCGCAGCTCCATCTGCTCCTTAAGGTCGAAGCCGGAGGAGAAGGCGTGGCCCGACCCGGCGACGACCACGACGCGCACCGCCACGTCCCGTTCAGCGAGATCCATGGCGCTGTTGATTTCCTGGAGCATGCGGCCGTTCAGCGCGTTGGTGCGCGCCGGGCGCGACAGCGTCAGATGGGCGACGGAATCCGCAACGCGATAGGCGATCGTCTCGAAGTCCAATTGTTCCTCCATCAGTTGTCTGCTTTCGTGGGAGCGGGCCTCCCCTCGGCAGTTCTCGGGAGCAATTCTGCTCCAGAGCTCCCGAGCGCGCCATGTTTATTTGTTGGCAACCAGCGGGCACTCGCTGGCAGACAAGGGACGGAAGGCCTTGTCACTCGCCCGGCTCTGTGCTCAGCGGTTTGTAGCAGTCGTAGGGCTGTGCGGTTCCTCCGGCGTCTTGACCTGGAAGAGGTACATGTCGTGAATAGTACGCCCATCCGCGCGGATGCTGCCTTTGTCGAAGAGCGGATCGTCCGTCGGCATCTCCTTCATCTTAGCCACGACGGCGGCGCCAGCCGCTCCTTGGTCTTGTCCATAGTCGCGATCGCCTTCATCCAATACGGAACGTCAGCATACGTGTCCGCCTGATTCATCGTGGGATATCGCTCCCGTTCATAAATCGCGATCGTGCGGTCCATGATGCCGCCGACTGATGATCAATAACTCTTCTATCATCAGTCCCTTCAAGGCCTTTCCAACTATTATTTTCAGCCGGCTATCAGTCCAGCGTCCTGCAGCCCGTAAATAACGGGTTAGGAGGACCACATGGGATTAGGAAAACAAGCGAAGACGTTGAGCAAGGGGCAGGTCGAGGCCGTCCTGGGCTACCTGGCCAAGACCCGTTTGGCCAACCAGGAACAGGGTCATCTTCCTGCTTTCGATCAAGGCCGGCCTCAGGGCCAAGGAGATAGCCGGCCTGACCTGGCGAATGGTCACCGATGCGAGGGGCCAGATCGGTCACGCCAGTCACCTGGAGAACAGGGCGAGCAAGGGCCAGTCCGGCCGGGTCATACCGATAAATGACGAGCTCAGGACCGGGCTCGTCGAGTATTCCAAGACCATCCTGATGTCCGACAACCTGTTCCTGATCGAGAGCGAGAGATCGACG
>JBDTKD010000439.1:0-7323 GCA_039935515.1 Bradyrhizobium sp. | reverse complement strand
CGCGATTGATCCGTCGCCGTATCGCGCGTGGCGGAACGGGCCGCAAACGGGCTGTTGGCCCAGCTTTGCCGAATAACCTCGAACACTTCCCGCCTGGCTCCGCCGACGTTCGAGACAGTTATCGTTTTCCAAAATGGTCGAGGAAGGTTTATAATCAATTAACCTTCGCCGCCAGTGGCCCGCTCTCGTGGTCCGAATCAAACGGCGATGGACTTCGCGTTGACGGTCCGGCATACCTTCGTCACCGACGATCCGTCGCGCGTCTGCAGCAAACGTGACTCGCGTGTCCCGGGTTCGGCGACAACTCGCCCGTCCCTGGTGAAGCCGCGACAGTTCGCCCAAAAGAACTATGCGGTTTCGGCCGTAATCGCTTGTGGGCCTGCGGCGTCCACGCGATAATCAACCATTCAAAACGACCGGCCGAACGGCGGGCGCCGAGGGAGGATATTTTCGATGCCAACGGACTACCACGGATTTAGCCGCCGCCAGCTGCTTGCCGGCACCGCCGCCGGCACCGCATTTCTCGCCATGCCCTCGATCATCCGGGCACAAACCCAGTCCCTCAAGATAGCGGTGGTTCTGCCGCAGTCCGGCTATCTCGCGCAGGCCGGACAAAGCTGTCATCGCGGCGCTTTGGTGTCATCGTCGGTGCTGGCTGATTTCGGCCATAAGGTCGAACTGATGCATATCGACATGGAGTCCAATCCGGACGTCGCGCGGACGCAGACCGAACGCGCGATCAACGAAGGCGCGCAATGCGTCGTGGGCGCGTTCGATTCCGCGGGAACGCTCGCCATCGCGCAAGTCTGCGAACAGCGGCAGGTGCCTCTGATTGTCAACATCGGCGCCGCGCCGCAGCTGACCGAACAGGGATACAAGTTCCTGGTGCGCAATTTTCCGACCGGTGGCATGCTGGTCAGCAACGGCCTGAAACAGATCAAGACGCTGATCGAGGCCACCAAGGTCGCGCCCAAGACCGCGGTCTTCCTGCATGCCAATGACAATTTCGGAATGGCGCAGCGCCATGGCATGGACAAGGTGTTCCCGACCGCCGGGATGCCGTTCAAGCTGCTGGATTCGATACCTTACGATCCGAAGGCCCAGGATCTGTCGGTCGAAGTCACCAAGATTCGCGGCCTCAATCCCGACCTGCTGCTGGTGGTGACGCGGGCTGCCGATGCGATCAAGCTCGTGCGCGACATCGTTCGGCAGAAATTTCAGCCGATGGGCATCATTTCGCCCGGCGCTCCCGGTCTTTACGACGAGGAATTCTACAAGGCGCTCGGGCCGCTGGCCGATTACCACGTCGACGCCATTCCGTGGGCCAATCCGAAGTCCAAGGTCACCCAGGCCCTGCAAGCTGCGTACAAGAAACAGCAGCCCAGCTACCGGTTCGCGGTCGAATGCTTCAATGTCGGCTTTACCTTTGACGCCCTGCTGATCGCGGCCGACGCGTTCAAGCGTGCCGGCACCGCAACCGGGCCGGAACTGATGCAGGCGCTGAAGGCCACCAACCTCACCGATCACGCGATGATCGGGCCGCCGATCAAGTTCGACGGGAAAGGACAAAACGTCGATATTCCCTCGAGCTGCGTCCAGAACCGCGCCCAGACCCCGACCGTGGTGCTGCCGGCGGACGTCGCCACCATGACGCCGGTGCTGCCGGAGCCGCCCTGGCAGGGTCGGACCTGATCCGATCCGCCACGAACCCATCGAGAGGCGTCAAGCTCGGGCGTGACGCCTTGTTACCACAGCGGCAGCGCGGGGCTGGAGTTGGCAATGGCGGCGATCACCTTGAATGTCATCGTTCAGGGGCTGCTTACCGGCCTTGTCTATGGACTGATGGCGCTGGGCCTGTCCGTCATCTTCGGCGTGATGCGGGTGGTCAACTTCGCGCATGGCGAATTGACCGTGGTGGCGATGTACGCCGCTTTCATCCTGTTCGAGATCCTGCATCTCGATCCGCTGATCGCGCTGCTGCCGGTGGCAGCCGTCTTTTTCGGGGTCGGCTACCTGCTGCAGCGGACCCTGATCAGCCCCTTTATCGGCCGAGCCGAACACGAGCAGTTCATTCTGCTGGTCGGGCTCGCGACCGTGATCGTCAACGGCCTGCTCATGATCTTCGGTCCTGACGCGCGGCCGATCAACCTTTCCTACAGCTTCGACAGCTACGCCGTCGGGGGAATTTTCATCGACAAGGTCAGGGTGCTGGCCGCGATTGCCGCCGTTGCGGTCGCCGCGGCATTGTTCCTGTTTTTTCGCTACACCCGCACCGGAACCGCGATCCGCGCCTGCGCTGACAACCTCACGGGCGCCGCGGTGGTCGGCCTCAATGTCAAGCAGCTCTACGCGGTGACCTTCGGCATCGGCCTCGCCTGTGTCGGCGCCGCAGGCACCCTGATGGCGACCATCGCCGATGCATCGCCTTCGCTGGCGCAGGCTTATACCCTGCTCGCCTTCACCATTGTGATCGTCGGCGGCCTCGGATCGATGGTTGGCGCGCTGATCGGCGGCGTCCTGATCGGCGTCTCGGAAGCACTGGCCGGATTTTACGTTCAGCCGTCGATGAAGAGCATGTTCTCCTTTGCGCTGCTGATTATCGTGCTGGTGCTGCGTCCGCAGGGATTGATGGGGCGGCGGCTGTGAACGGCATCTGGTTTCGCACCCCCCGGCACGGCAGGGTGCTCGGCCTGCTGCTGCTGTTCGGGTTTGCGCTCGCGCCGGTGTTGGCCGATCGCTATTTGCTGTCGGTTCTGATCCTGGTGTTCTATTTCGCCTATCTGGGCCAGGCCTGGAATCTCCTGATGGGATTTGCCGGCCAATTGTCGCTGGGCCATGCGCTCTATCTCGGGCTCGGCGCTTACACGGCGACCGCACTCTGGACCCTGTTCGGCATCGGGCCGTGGCTTGGCGTATTTGTCGCCATTCCGGTCGCCACGGCGGCCGGGCTGTTGATCGGCTGGCTCGGCTGGCGATTTGCGATCGAAGGCGTCTATTTCGCGCTGCTCACGATTGCGTTCGCCGAATTCACCCGGATCGGCTTCGACAATCTGCAGATCACTGGCGGCGCCGGCGGGCTGTTTCTGCCGGTCAACGGCGAAGCCGCCGGCAAGTGGTGGAATCTGGGCGGCGGACCGCTGCTGTATTATTATTTGTCGCTGACGCTTGCCGCCGCGGCCACCGTGCTGATCGCGGGACTGCGCCAGTCTCCGCTCGGCTACCGCTGGCTTGCCGTGCGCGAGGATCCGCAGGCGGCGCAGGCGGTCGGAATCAACATCTTCCGCGCCCGCATGCTGGCGATGCTGATCTCCTCCGGCATGACGGCGGTCGGCGGGGTGTTTTACGGATTTTACTATCGCAACCTGTTTCCATCGCAGGTGTTCGACATCAGCCGCTCGATCGAACTGATCCTGGCCCCGATTATTGGCGGGGTTGGTACGGTGTTCGGGCCGATCGTCGGCGCGATCGTGCTGACGCCGCTCGGAGAAGCCTTGACCGCCCTGGTGCAACGCCTGGGCGTCAACGCGCCCGGCGCCAAGGCGATCTTCTATGGCCTCACCCTGATGGTGATCATCTCGCTGCAGCCCGGCGGCGTGTGGCCATGGCTGGCGCGTCGTCTCGGTCTCGACAGGTCAGTGGAATGACCGGCCTGCTTTCAGTCGTCGACGTCAGCAAGCGCTTTCGCGGGCTCACCGCGGTCAGCCACGTGACCTTCGAGGTCCAGCCCGGTGAAATCTTCGCCGTGATCGGCCCCAATGGCGCCGGCAAGACCACATTGTTCAACATGATTGCCGGAGCAATGGCGCCCGATGGCGGATCGATCGCGTTTGCGGGAGAGCGGATCGACGGCCTCCGTGCCGACGAAATCGCCCGGCGCGGCATCGGCCGAACCTTTCAGCTGGTGAAGCCGTTTCCAGCGCTGTCGGTCGAGGACAATGTCGTGATCGGCGCCCTGATGCACGCCGGCGGCCTGCCGGAAGCCCGCAAGGTCGCGCGTGAAATCATGTCGCAGTTCGATCTTCTCGGCAAGCGCGCGCAAATCGCCTCCAGCCTGACGCTGCCAGACCGCAAGCGTCTCGAGGTCGCGCGCGCGCTCGCGACCCGGCCGAGACTGCTGCTGCTCGACGAAGTCATGGCCGGGCTGCGGCCGACCGAGACCGATCGCATCGTCGGAATCCTTCGCGAGCTCAATCGCGACGGGCTGACGGTGCTGTTGATCGAGCACGTCATGCGGGCCGTCACCGCGTTGGCCTCGAACATACTGGTGTTGCATCATGGCGCGGCGATTGCGGAAGGCACGCCCGACCAGGTGCTGCGCGAGCCGGCGGTGATCCAATCCTATCTCGGCGCCGAGGCGCTGTGATGCTGCAGGTCGAGAAGCTCAGCGTTTTTTACGGCGACGCGCAGGCGCTCGACGAGGTATCGCTCAGCGTCGCGGAAGGCGCGATCGTGGCGATCGTCGGCGCCAACGGCGCCGGCAAGACCTCGCTGATCCGCACCATCGCCGGGATGCACCGCCCGGCATCCGGGCGCATCGTCTTTCAGGGGGTTGATATCGCCGGCCTGCCCAGCCACCGCGTCTGCGATCTCGGCGTAGGCCAGGTAGCCGAGGGCCGGCAGATCTTCCCCTCGCTCACCGTCGCCGAAAACCTCGACATGGGCGCGATGCTGCCCCGCGCGCGCCAGAACCGGCCGGCCAACCGCCAGCGCGTCCAGGCCATGTTTCCCAAGCTCGCGGAACGGCTCGGCCAGGCGGCGGGCACGCTTTCAGGCGGCGAGCAGCAGATGCTGGCCATCGCCCGCTGCATCATGGGCGAGCCCAGGCTCATCATGTTTGACGAGCCCTCGCTGGGGCTCGCGCCAACGGTGGTGCATGATGTGCTCAAGACCATTCGCGACCTCAATGCGGCGGGCATCACCTGCGTGCTGGTCGAGCAAAATGTCGCGGTCTCGCTTCGGATCGCCAACCATGCCTATGTGCTCGAACACGGCCGCGTGACCCTGTCGGGTACCGGCGCTGCCCTGCTCGCCGACGAGCGGGTGCGGCAGGCGTATCTCGGGATCTAGCCGGCTCACCATGTCCCACATTCCCATTCGGACATGGTGTTGGTCGCCGCCGGGCGATATCGTGGCGGCAATCACGATTAACGAGAACAGCGGGAGGATCCGCCATGGGCAAGTTCATCATTGAGCCGCACTTTCGCCTGCAGGAATGGGTCGCCGAGGAAAAGGGCTATTTTCGCGCCGAAGGTCTCGATTACGAATTCCGCGAACTGATCCGCTCGACCGCGGGCCAGCACCACAACAAGGTCAACCAGGGCGCGTTCCAGAGCATCGAAAAGGGGCGCGAGGCCGATGTGAGCTGCGCCTGCCACTGGACCGTGAACGTCGCGGCCTCCAATGGCCATGCCAGGCTGTATGCCGACGTCTATTCGATCGCCCCGTCCGGTATCTTCGTTGCCGCCGATTCCCCGATCCGAACGCCGGCCGATCTCGCCGGCGTCCCCATTTCGGTCGGCTTCCAGTCAGGCAGCCATTACTCGACGATCCAGGCGCTCGAGCCATACATGCCGGCCGGCCAGATCAACCTGACCTTCGAAGACGGCATGCTGTTCCGGCGCATGGAGCTTTTGTTCGAGGGCAAAAGTCGCGCCGCAGCACTTTTCAACGGGCCGTATTATTTCGCCGAACAGCTTGGCTTCCGAAAAATAATCGACACCACTTTCATGATTGCGTCGATGATCAATGGCGCGCCCGACCCCGACGACATCCGGCGCTATTTCCGCGGCTTGAGACTGGCGCAACGCGACATCGACCTGCGTCCCGAACTCTACACCCACTGCTACCGGAACGAATTTCCCGACCGTTTCCACGCCGCCATGGATCCGAAGCGCTGGGGGCCGGGCGAGCGCATCGTGTTCGAGCCCTACTCCCGCGAAGTCTACCAGCAATCCTTCGACTGGATCGAACAGCACGGCATCTTTGCCGAGGGGCGGATGGGCACGGGCAATTACGATCAGGCCACCGTCTCGCTTGCGGCAGGCTGATCGCCCAGCCGCTTGCGGCCGTTGACGCGCACAGCCTAATGATCCGACAATATAGCGGGACCTTCTTGTTCAATAAAAGCCAGGCCAGCGAGCCATTTATCACCGGGAGGAGACTACGAATGTTCACTACAAATAGCTTGCTGCCTGCGGCACTTGCGGCTCTGCTGCTGTCGTCGACAGGCGCCTCGGCCCAGATTTCCGACGACCTGGTCAAGATCGGTGTGCTCACCGACATGTCGGGGCCGGCATCGACGGCGACCGGCCAGGGATCGGTCACCGCGGCGCAAATGGCGGTCGACGATTTCGGCGGCAAGGTGCTGGGCAAACCGATCTCGGTGATCGTCGGCGATCATCAGCTCAAGCCGGACGTCGGCTCCGCCATCGCGCGGCGCTGGTACGACACCGAGCAGGTCGATCTGATCGTCGATGTTCCGGTGTCGGCCGTCGGTCTGGCGGTGCAGAGCATCGCCAACGAAAAACACAAGATGATGATCACCCATTCCACCGGCTCGGCGGATTTCCATGGCAAGTTCTGCTCGCCCTATACCCTGCAATGGGTGTTCGATACCCATGCGCTGGCGGTCGGCACCGCCCAGGAAGTGGTCAAGCGCGGCGGCGACAGCTGGTTCTTCATCACCGACGATTACGCGTTCGGCCATTCGCTCGAACGGGACGCCACCGAGGTGATCACCAAACACGGCGGCAAGGTGCTGGGCTCGGTGCATCCGCCCTTCGCGACCCCCGATCTGTCATCCTTCGTGTTGCAGGCGCAGGCCTCCAAGGCCAAGATCATCGGCATCGCCGGCGGCCCGCCCAACAACACGACGGCGATCAAGACCGGCGCCGAATTCGGCGTCTTCAAGGGCGGCCAGCAGATGGCCGGTCTTCTGGTCCTGATCACCGATATCCACGCGCTCGGCCTTCCCGCCGCCCAGGGCCTGTTGCTGACCACCTCGTTCTATTGGGACATGGACGACAAGACGCGCGAATGGTCGAAGCGCTACTTCGCCAAGATGAACCGGATGCCGACGATGTGGCAGGCCGGGGTTTATTCCTCGGTCATGAACTACCTCAACGCCATCAAGGAGACCGGGACGGACGAGCCGCTGAAGGTCGCGGCGAAAATGCGCGAAAAGCCGATCGAGGATTTCTTCTCGCGTCATGGCAAGCTCCGCGAGGACGGCCTGATGGTGCACGACCTGATGCTGGTGCAGGTCAAGACCCCGGAAGAGTCGAAATATCCCTGGGACTACTACAAGGTGCTCAGCCATATTCC
>JBDTKD010000438.1:0-4146 GCA_039935515.1 Bradyrhizobium sp. | reverse complement strand
CGCATTTCTTTGATGAATTCGCGCGGCGGCATGGCGACTACGCCATTGTCGGCCTGGCGGCACAGGCCATCGTGCGCGACGAAGTCCTGGCGGATTTTCGCCCGGTGTTGTTTGCCGTCGGAGATCGGCCGGTGTTGGCCAAGGCCGCTTCGAGATTGCTTAATCGTCCGGTCACGCCGGCATTGCTGTCGGAGGCAGCGGCGGCGCTGGCCGCCGAACTCGATCCCGAGGCCGACGAGCAGGCGTCGGTGTCGATGCGCCGGCATCTTGCGAAACTGCTGCTGGTCCGTTGCGTGGCATCGGTGCTTGGTCGTCCCGATCTTGCCGCGGGAGGGCCCGGGTGACGACGACGATGGCAATCTCGCTCCATGTCAACGGAGAGGCTGTCCTCGCGCAGGTTCCGCCGCGCCTCAATCTTGCGGACTTCCTGCGCGAGCACCTGCATCTGACTGGAACGCATGTCGGTTGCGAGCACGGGGTCTGCGGGGCCTGCACGGTGCGCGTGAATGGGGATATCGTTCGGTCCTGCCTGACCTTGGCCGTGCAGGCCGATAACGCGTCGATCGAAACCATCGAAGGATTGTCCGACAGCGGCGAGATTGCCGACCTGCAGGCTGCGTTTCGCGATCGCAATGCGTTGCAATGCGGCTTTTGCACGCCGGGAATGTTGATGGCGGCGCAGGATCTGCTGAAACTGGAGTCGTCGCCGAGCCGGCAACGGATTCGCGAACATCTCTCCGGCAATTACTGCCGCTGCACCGGTTACCAGGCGATCGTCGACGCGATCGAGACGATGGCGCGGGCCCGCATCGGGCGTGAGCCATGAGCGCGTTTTCCGATGGCCTCTCGGCGTTGGATCGGCCGAATTCCTATATCGGCAAGGCGGTCCCGCGGCCCAATCTCGAACGGCTGATGCAGGGGCGCGGGCTTTACGTCAGCGACATGGAACTGCCGCGGATGGCGCACGTCGTCTTCCTGCGCTCGCCGCATGCGCATGCCAGCATCGTTGCGATCGATGCGGCCGCGGCAAAGCGCATTCCGGGCGTCATCGCGGTGGTGACGGGGAGGGAACTGGCGGCGGTCGTCACGCCATGGGTTGGCGTGCTGTCGCACATGAAGGGTCTCAAATCCGCCCCCCAGCATGCGATCGCGATCGGTCGGGTGTGCTGGCAGGGAGAGGCCGTCGCGGCAATCGTGGCGACCAGCCGCGCCGTGGCGGAGGACGCTGCGGAAATCGTCTCGGTCGAATACCGCGAACTGGCCGCGGTGACGGACATGCGCACCGCGCTCGATCCGGAAACTCCGGTCATTCACTCGTCGCTGGGCGACAATCTGGCGTTCGAGCGGCAGCTCGATGTCGGCGCCGTCGATCGGGCGTTTGCCGATTCAGACGCGGTGGTGGAAGCGGAATTTGTCTTCGGCCGGCATACCGGCGTCACGCTGGAGCCGCGCGCCGTGGTCGCCGACTGGAACGTCGCCGAGGCGCGGCTGACGATCTACCAGGGCACGCAGGCGCCGCACATGGTGCAGAACATTGCGGCCCTTCACCTTGGCCTCGAGGACGCCCAGGTTCGCGTGATCTGCAAGGATGTCGGCGGCTCGTTCGGCATCAAGGTCCACATCTACGCCGACGAAATGGCCACTTATGCGCTGTCGAAACTGCTGCGCCGGCCGATCAAGTTCGTCGCCGACCGGGTCGAAAGCTTCAACACCGATATCCACGCCCGCGACCACCGCTGCAAGGGCCGGATCGGCGTCAACCAGGACGGCACGATCACGGCGTTCGAGATCGATGATCTCACCGGCATCGGTCCGTATTCGATGTACCCGCGTACCAGCGCCATCGAGGCCAACCAGATCGTCAATCTGGTCGGCGGCGCCTATGTCACGAAGAACTATCGCGCGCGGGCCCGTGTCGTGTTCCAGAACAAGAACGTGATGTGCCAGTACCGCGGCGTGGGCCATCCGATCGCGTGCTCGGTGACGGAAGGGCTGGTCGATCTGGCGGCATCGAAAATCGGCATGGACCCGGTCGAAATTCGCCGCCGCAATCTCGTTCCCGACGACGGCTATCCCTGTGCCTCGCCGGCGGGGCTGAAATTCGAGCTGTTGTCGCATCACGCTGCAATGAACAAGCTGATGGGCATGATGGATTACGATGCACTGCGCGCCGAGCAGGCGGCATTGCGCCGGAGCAACATTCACCGCGGCATCGGCATTGCGAGCTTCATCGAGATCACCAACCCGAGCGCGGCGTTTTACGGCGTCGGCGGCGCCCGCATCTCGTCGCAGGACGGCGTTGCCGTGCGGCTCGACGCGACCGGCTCGGTGATCTGCCAGACCAGCATCAGCGAGCAGGGGCAGGGCTCGGAATCCCTGACGGCCCAGATCGTCGGCAGCGTACTCGGGGTTTCGATACAGCGCGTCCGCGTCATTCTGGGCGATACCGACAACACGCCCTATGGTGGCGGCACCTGGGCATCGCGCGGCGCCGGAATCGGCGGCGAGGCGGCGCTGCAGGCTGCCAAGGTTCTTCGGAGCAACATCCTGGATGTCGCGGCAGCGATCCTGCAATCCTCGCCTGCGGAACTGGATATCGTCAACGATGCGATCGTGAACGCCGATGACGGCGCGCCGCGGATCGAACTGAAAGAGTTGGCGCGGATCGTCTATTTCCGGCCGGACACGCTGCCGCCGGGTATTCAGCCCGAGCTGATGGCGACCCGCCACTTTGTCCCGCGCCAATATCCTTTCGCCTTTACCAACGGAGTCCAGGCCTGCTGGCTCGAAGTCGATACCGACAGCGGTTTTGTCAAACTGCTGAGGCATTGGGTGGTTGAGGATTGCGGCCGGATCATTAATCCGCAACTGGTCGACGAGCAGATCCGCGGCGGCGTGGTGCAGGGCCTTGGCGCGGCGCTGTTCGAGCACTGCATCTACGACGAGCGCGGCCAGCTGACCAACGCCAATATGGCCGATTATCTGGTTCCGATATCCGGCGAGATGCCGGATATAGACGTCGGGCACGTGGTATCGCCGACCTTCGAAACGGAGCTCGGCGCGAAGGGCGCGGGGGAGGCGGGAACGGCGGGAGCCGCGGCGGCGGTGGCCAATGCGGTAAATGATGCGCTGAAACCGTTCGGCGCTGTGATCACCGAGATTCCGCTGACGCCCCAGGTCATCCTGGCGGCGCTCGGACGAATTTAGACGAGGACGGCGCAAGCAAAGCATGGGTCTGATGGACAAGACACGGGGCTCGGTCACCTTCAAGGGCAGGAAGCTCCTGGGCGAGCCCGCGCATGTCCGCTTTGCGCTCGGCCTCGCCTATGTACCGGAAGAGCGGCGCATCGTGCAGGGGCTTTCGGTGCGGGAGAATCTCAGGCTCGGCCTCGTCGCCTCGCCCGAAAGGAAACGGGAGACCGAACTGATCGCCGGCATCGCCAGGATCTTTCCGCGGCTCGCCGAGCGGCTTGACCAGGAAGCGGTCACGATGTCGGGCGGCGAGCAGCAGATGCTGGCGATCGCTCGCGCCATGATCGCGGGACCCGATCTGATCATGCTGGACGAGCCGTCGGAGGGCATCATGCCGGTGCTGGTCGAGCAGAATGTGGAGCTGGCGCTCGATATCGCCGACCGCGCCTATGTGCTGGATCAGGGCGCGGTGGTTCATCATGCCGCCGCCCGCGAACTGCTGGCCGATGACGAGATCAAGGAACGCTACTGCTCGGTGTGATCCGCCGCACATCCAGAGGGCCTCGTGGTTCGAGACGCGTGGCGTTTGCCACGCTCCTCACCATGAGGGTCCAGACCTCATCCAGAGGAGCGCGCTTGCGCGCGTCTCGAAGGATGAAGCCGCGGTGCTGGAAAGTGCTCTAGCTAGGACGCGAGAAGCTTCCGGCGGACACCGCCGCCGTCAGCGCGCCGGTCTGTCGGCTGACGACGACGACCTTGATGGCGTCCTCGACCCGGTCCTTCGCGTAACGCAGCGCGGTCGGCAGATCGGCGAGCGCAAAGGTGTGGGTATGAATTTTGGTGGCGTCAAAGCGCTTTTCCGCCATCAAGGCCATGGCGCGGTGGGTCGCGCTGCGGCCTTCGCCGCGTATGCCGTAGGCGTAAATGTTGTTCCTGACGAGATGCGCGAGATCC